>NZ_CP011041.1:0-300000 GCF_002310835.1 Pseudoalteromonas tetraodonis
TCAACAATTTTATAAAAATCAATCTTTTACTTGTGGATAAAGTGCATTCATAATAGTCGGTCTTGGGCTGCTTATTGAGCCATTTAAACGCAATACAGGTGTGATTTTTGAATCATTATTGATGTGCGGGAATAAAAATTATATCTCTGGGAGTTTTACTGTGTATCTGTCGGTTTGGCAAAGTTGTTTATATGTATTGCAAGATGAATTGCCTTCGCAGCAATTTAGTATGTGGGTCAGACCACTTCAAGCAGAAAGTACCGAAGATACCTTGACGATTTATGCGCCTAATCGTTTTGTACTTGATTGGGTAAGAGAAAAATACCTAAATAGAATAAATGAGTTACTGGTTGAAATTTGTGGTGTAGAAGCCCCTGAATTACGCTTTGATGTAGGCAGCAAGCCGCTATTAAATGCACAAGCTGCGCCGGTAGTTGAAACACAATCAGCACCAAGTACGCAAGCAACGGCAAAACAACAACCTCGAGAACAAAAACCAGTTGTTGAGCCCGCTCCTAAATCGGGTTATAAATCAAACATTAAAGAAAACTATACCTTTGACAGTTTTGTTGAGGGTAAATCTAACCAATTAGCAAAAGCGGCTGCCACTCAGGTAGCAGATAATCCTGGCTCTGCATTTAATCCTGTTTTTATTTACGGTGGTACGGGCTTAGGTAAAACGCATTTATTACATGCGGTAGGCAACGGTATTATGGCCAATAAGCCAGATGCTAAAATTGTCTACATGCATTCAGAACGCTTTGTGCAAGACATGGTTAAAGCACTGCAAAATAATGCGATTGAAGAATTTAAGCGTTATTACCGCAGTGTTGATGCACTCATGATTGATGACATTCAATTTTTTGCTAATAAAGAACGTTCACAAGAAGAGTTCTTTCATACCTTTAATGCATTATTAGAAGGTAACCAGCAAATTATTTTAACCTCTGACCGTTATCCTAAAGAGATAGAAGGGGTTGAAGATCGCCTTAAATCTCGTTTTGGTTGGGGATTAACTATCGCGATTGAGCCGCCAGAGCTTGAAACACGCGTTGCCATTTTGATGAAAAAAGCTCAGCAAAGTAAAATTAATTTACCGCATGAAGTGGCATTTTTTATCGCTAAAAAATTACGTTCAAACGTACGTGAACTTGAAGGGGCTTTAAACCGTGTAATTGCTAATGCAAACTTTACCGGCCGCCCAATTTCTATCGACTTTGTAAAAGAAGCACTGCGTGATTTACTCGCACTGCAAGATAAACTAGTCACCATAGACAATATTCAACGTACGGTAGCAGAATACTATAGAATACGTGTGTCTGATTTACTGTCTAAGCGCCGCAGTCGCTCTATAGCAAGGCCGCGCCAAGTTGCCATGGCATTATCTAAAGAACTCACTAATCACAGCTTACCTGAGATTGGGGATGCCTTTGGTGGGCGTGACCATACAACAGTACTGCACGCGTGTCGCAAAGTTAAATCATTACGTGACGAAAGCCACGAGATTAAAGAAGATTACCAAAATTTAATAAGAACATTGTCATCTTAGGGCTGACTTTATTATGCAAATAACAATATCAAGAGAACAATTTTTAAAACCATTGGTGCAAGTATCGGGTGCCATAGAGCGTAAGCATACGTTACCCATTTTATCTAACGTATTACTCGTGGTAGAAAATGGCCAGCTTTCAATGACAGGGACCGACCTTGAAATTGAATTAGTGGCGAGCGTGTTTGTAGGTGATGATGTTGCCGATACCAAGCTCACATTACCGGCTAAAAAATTACTCGATATTTGTAAAAGTTTACCGGATGGTTCTGATCTTACTTTAAGCTTGCAAGACCATCAGCTACTTTTAACCAGTGGTAAAAGTCGTTTTTCATTGACCACATTAGCGGCTGAAGATTTTCCTAATTTAGAGCAGTGGGATGGTGAAGTTGAATTTCAACTAACGCGTTTAGAGTTACGTAAATTACTTGAAAGCACGCACTTTTCAATGGCAAACCAAGATGTACGTTATTACTTAAACGGCATGTCGTTTGAAGTTGATAACAGCGATATAAAAACAGTCGCCACTGATGGGCACCGTTTAGCGATTGCACAAAAGCAACTAGGTCAGTCATTAAATACACAGCGCCAATTAATTATACCGCGCAAAGGCGTGCAAGAAATTATGCGCCTAATGGTTGCCGACCAAGAGTTAGTGACTATTCAGTTTGGTGCTAACCACATTCGTATTATTGATATTGAATTTACGTTTACGAGTAAATTAGTTGATGGCCGTTTCCCTGATTACCGTCGTGTTTTACCACGCGGTGGCGATAAAGTTATTACAGCAAACAGAGAATGGTTACGTAATGCATTTCAACGCGTATCGATTTTATCGAACGAAAAATTTCGTGGTGTACGTTTAAATTTATCAAACGGTTTATTAAAAATTACGGCTAACAACCCAGAGCAAGAACAAGCGGAAGAAGTAGTTGAAGTAATGTACGAGGGCGATGACCTAGAAATAGGGTTTAATGTGTCTTACGTGCTTGATGTATTAAATACATTAAAAACTGAAGATGTGTTATTTACACTTGCCGATTCAAATAGCAGTGCACTAATAGAAGGTGCAGGCGATGAAGAAGCGATGTACGTCGTTATGCCTATGCGTTTATAAGATTATAAATACATAATGAGCTTAAGTCATTTGAGCCTCAAATATTTTCGTAATATTGAGGCGCTGACGCTAGAACCAGTTAATGGCGTTAATATAATTTATGGTGAAAACGGCAGCGGAAAAACCAGCCTTTTAGAGGCTATATATTACCTTTCTCACGGCAAATCTTTTCGAACTTCTAAACATAAAAGTATTATTGCACACCAGCAAGATCAGTTTGTTATTCATGGCCGCAAAGCGTTATACGATTTATCTATCCCTATTGGTATTAGTAAAACCCAAGCGGGTGAAACCAATTTAAAAATCCAGGGTAAGGCGAGTCGAAAAGTATCTGAACTTGCCCAGTTAATGCCGGTACAAATAATAACACCAGAAAGCTACTCACTATTTTTTGGCGGTCCTAAGGAGCGCAGAAAATTTTTAGACTTAGGTTTGTTCCACGTGGAACATGAGTTTTTTTTCTTATGGCAATCGTTTAATAAAGTGCTTAAACAACGCAATGCCTTATTAAAATCTAAGCCTAAGAATTATTTTGACCAAATCAAGTTTTGGGACAAAGAATTTGTTAGACTGGCTGAACAAATAAATAAATTAAGAATCGCGTATATAACTAGGTTTAAGCAGCAATTTTTTGATAAAATGTGTGCAGAATTAACGCTAATACGCGATTTAGAAATTAGCTTCAATGCGGGCTGGAAAGAGAGTGAATCTCTTTGTGATGCGTTAGAGCAAAGTTTTGAGCGAGATGCTCGCCAAGGCTTTACAAGTAAAGGCCCTCATAAGGCTGATTTTAGTTTTAGTGTCGCTGGCAGCAGTGTTGAGAATGTATTCTCACGCGGGCAATTAAAGTTATTGTTGTATGCGTTAAAAGTAACGCAAAATAGCTTAATTGAGTCAGAGACAGATAAGCAATCAATATTGCTAATAGATGATCTACCTTCAGAACTAAGCGAAGATACAAAAGAGAAAGTGGGCCAGTTATTGACTCACTGTAGTTCTCAAATATTTATTTCTTCAATTTTATCTGAAAGTATTTCTGCTGTGGTGGAACCCATGCAACGAGAACTAAAAATGTTCCACGTGAAACATGGCAACCTAATAACAAGATAAGTGGGATTAACCATGTCTGAGAATTATGATTCGTCGAGTATTAAAGTACTTAAAGGATTAGATGCAGTAAGAAAGCGTCCTGGTATGTATATAGGGGACACCGATGATGGCACAGGCTTACACCACATGGTGTTTGAGGTCGTTGATAACTCTATCGATGAAGCCTTAGCAGGTCATTGTGATGATATTTATGTAACGATTCACTTAGACGGTTCAGTCTCTGTAAGAGATAACGGTCGTGGTATCCCAACTTCTATCCATGAAGAAGAAGGTGTGTCTGCTGCCGAGGTTATCATGACGGTACTTCATGCCGGTGGTAAGTTTGATGATAACTCTTATAAAGTATCAGGTGGCTTACACGGTGTTGGTGTATCGGTAGTAAATGCATTATCAGAAAAACTAACTCTTACTATTCGTCGCGAAGGCAAATTACACGAGCAAACATACAGCATGGGCGTACCTAACGCTCCATTAGCTGTTATTGGCGATGCTGACACTACGGGTACTGAACTGCGTTTTTGGCCAAGTGGCGAAACATTTACAAACCTTGATTTTCATTATGATATTTTAGCTAAGCGTTTACGCGAGCTATCGTTTTTGAACTCTGGTGTAAGCATCATCTTATCTGATGAACGCGAAGAAAATAAAACCGACCACTTTAAATATGATGGCGGTATTCAAGCGTTTGTTGAATACTTAAACCGCAATAAAACACCAGTACATAAAGGTGTATTCCACTTTACTCACGAGCGTGAAGAAGATGGTATTAGCGTTGAAGTTTCAATGCAGTGGAACGATGGCTTCCAAGAAAACATTTACTGTTTTACTAATAACATTCCACAACGTGATGGTGGTACTCACTTAGCCGGCTTTAGATCTGCGCTAACACGTACACTTAATAACTACATGGAAAAAGAAGGCTTTAACAAAAAAGCTAAAACAACCAGTAATGCAACGGGCGATGATGCGCGTGAAGGCTTAACAGCGGTTGTAAGTGTTAAAGTACCTGATCCTAAGTTCTCATCACAAACTAAAGACAAACTAGTATCAAGCGAAGTTAAGTCTGCGGTTGAGCAAGCAATGGCTGAAAAGTTTTCTGATTTCTTATTAGAAAACCCAATGGATGCCAAAATTGTTGTTGGTAAAATTATTGATGCAGCACGAGCACGTGAAGCGGCCCGTAAAGCCCGTGAAATGACTCGTCGTAAAGGCGCTATGGATTTAGCAGGTTTACCTGGTAAATTAGCTGACTGCCAAGAAAAAGACCCATCATTATCTGAACTATACATAGTGGAGGGTGACTCAGCTGGCGGTTCAGCCAAGCAGGGTCGTAATCGTAAAAACCAAGCAATTTTGCCACTTAAAGGTAAAATCTTGAACGTAGAGAAAGCACGCTTTGATAAGATGCTTTCTTCACAAGAAGTAGCAACGCTAATAACAGCCCTAGGTTGTGGTATTGGCCGTGATGAATATGATCCAGAAAAACTACGTTACCACAGCATCATTATCATGACCGATGCGGACGTGGATGGTTCTCACATTCGTACATTGCTACTAACATTCTTCTACCGTCAAATGCCAGAAATTGTTGAGCGTGGTTACATTTACATTGCACAGCCACCACTTTACAAAGTGAAAAAAGGTAAGCAAGAGCGTTATATTAAAGATGATCCTGCACTTGTAGATTACCTAACATCACTTGCACTAAATAATGCAGCGCTTTACACAAGCGAAGATGCAAGTGCAATTGAAGGTGAAGCGCTTGAGCAAATAGTACAAGATTACCAAAACACAGTTAAAGTAATTGAGCGCTTAAAACGTAAATACCCTAATACGGTAATGGAGCGTTTAATTTACCAAAGCGAGTTAAAAGTTGAAGACTTATCTAACGAAGCTAAAGTAATTGAGTGGACTAAAGAGTTAGTTGACGACTTAGTAGCACGTGATGAAGATGCAACAATTTTCCACGCTGGAACAGAGCATGATGCAGAGCGCAACTTGTACTTCCCGGTTGTGAATATTCGTCAGCACGGTGTGGATAAAGCACACGTATTACATTACGACTTTATCGCCTCGCGCGACTACCAACGCATTGCCGTTACTGGTACGAAGATCGCTAACATCTTAAAAGAAGGCGCTTATGTTCAACGTGGTGAGAAAACAAAACCTGTTGATAACTTTGTGGATGCTTTGGAATGGTTGATCGCAGAATCTAAGCGCGGGATCTATATTCAGCGCTATAAAGGATTAGGTGAAATGAACCCTAGCCAACTGTGGGAAACCACAATGGATCCTAGCGCTCGTCGTATGTTACAAGTAACAATTGAAGATGCTGTAGCGGCAGATCAATTGTTTGCAACATTAATGGGCGATCAAGTTGAGCCTCGTCGTGAGTTTATAGAAACCAACGCACTTCGCGTAGTTAACTTAGACGTGTAAAAAATTATACTTACATCTTAAAAGGAGCCTAATGGCTCCTTTTTTATTTTAACAACCGCACAAACTGCTTAAAACCTGCGTGTGCACAAGGTATACTGAGGGTAATTTTCACGCTACTTTCAGATAGTAAAAAGCCAAATATGCAAAAATATGACGTTAAAACCTTTCAAGGTTTGATCCTGGCTTTACAGGATTATTGGGCGCAGCAAGGCTGTGTCATTATTCAACCACTTGATATGGAAGTGGGCGCAGGGACATTTCACCCGCAAACATTCTTAAAATCTATTGGCCCTGAGCCAATGTCGAGCGCATACGTACAACCGTGTCGCCGTCCTACCGATGGCCGCTATGGTGAAAACCCAAACCGCTTACAACATTACTACCAATTTCAGGTAGTTTTAAAGCCATCACCAGATAATATTCAAGAGCTTTACTTAGGCTCACTAGAAGCGATGGGCATTGATACCCTAACTCACGAAGTACGCTTTGTAGAAGATAACTGGGAATCGCCAACACTAGGCGCATGGGGCTTAGGTTGGGAGATTTGGCTAAACGGTATGGAAGTAACGCAGTTTACTTACTTTCAACAAGTAGGGGGCTTAGAGTGCTCTCCTGTAACCGGTGAAATTACTTACGGCCTAGAGCGTTTAGCAATGTACATTCAAGGCGTAGACAGTATTTACGACCTAGTATGGGCAGACGGTCCATTAGGGCGTGTAACTTACGGCGATGTATTCCATCAAAATGAAGTAGAACAATCTACTTACAACTTTGAACACGCAAACGTAGATGACTTATTTGCACAGTTTGATAAGTGTGAAGCTGAGAGCCAAAAGCTAATTGAAGCAAATTTACCACTACCTGCTTACGAGCAAGTAATGAAAGCATCGCACGCGTTTAACTTACTCGATGCGCGCCATGCAATCTCAGTAACCGAACGTCAGCGTTATATTTTGCGCGTTCGAGCGTTATCAAAAGCGTGTGCACAAAGTTATTACGATGCACGTGAAGCGCTTGGTTTCCCGCTGTGTAAGGATAAGTAAGCATGTCAGCACAAAATTTATTAGTAGAAATTGGCACCGAAGAGCTGCCACCAAAAGCACTGCGAAAATTAGCAGAAGCCTTTGCCGCAAACTTAACTGCAGAGCTTGAAACATTAGAACTTGGGCATGAAGGCGTAAGCTGGTATGCATCGCCTCGTCGTTTAGGCTTGCAAGTAAAAGCATTAGAAGCAAAGCAGCAAGATAAAGAAGTAGAAAAGCGTGGCCCTGCAACTAAAGCGGCGTTCGATAGCGAAGGTAACCCAACTAAAGCAGCAATGGGTTGGGCACGTGGTTGTGGTATTGACGTAAGTGAAGCACAAACTCTTGAAACCGACAAAGGTGCTTGGCTTTTACATATTGCTAAAGTAGCAGGGCAAGACACTAAAACGCTGATGAGCGATGCCATTGCAAAGTCGTTAGCAAAGCTGCCAATACCTAAGCCAATGCGTTGGGGCGCGAATAAAACACAATTTATTCGCCCAGTTCATACCGTAACTATTTTATTTGGTGATGAACTTATTGAAGGTGAAATTTTAGGTAAGCAAGTAACTAATCAGTTACAAGGCCACCGTTTTCATCATCCAGAAAAAATTACCATTAACCATGCTGACGACGTTTTTGACGTATTAAAATCAGCCTACGTTATTGCTGATTACGAACAGCGTAAAGCGCAAATCCGTTCACAAATAGAAGACGCTGCAAGCGCAGTGAATGCGGTTGTTGCAATGGATGAAGACTTATTAGAAGAAGTTACTTCACTGGTAGAGTGGCCAGTAACGTTAACGGCAACATTTGAAGAAGCATTTTTAGATGTACCTGCCGAAGCGCTAATTTACACCATGAAGGACGATCAAAAATACTTCCCGCTATTAGATCAAAACGGCAAACTTTTAAATAAGTTTTTGTTTGTATCTAACATCGAAAGTAAAGATCCAAGTGTGGTTATATCTGGTAACGAAAAAGTAGTACGCCCACGTTTAGCCGATGCGCAGTTCTTCTTTGAAACAGATAAAAAGAAAACTCTAGAAAGTCGCTTAGAGTCACTTGATACTGTTTTATTCCAAAAGCAATTAGGTACGCTTAAAGATAAATCTGTACGTATTAGCGAACTTGCCGGCTACATTGCAGAGCAACTAGGCGCCGACAAAGACCTTGCAAAACGTGCTGGCCTATTAAGTAAAACAGACTTAATGACCGAAATGGTAATGGAATTTACAGACGTACAAGGTGTAATGGGAATGCATTACGCACGTCATGACGGTGAAGCTGAAGATGTCGCTGTTGCGCAAAACGAGCAGTACATGCCACGCTTTGCTGGCGATAACTTACCAACGAGTTTGATCAGCTGTGCAGTGGCTATTGCTGATAAGTTTGACACGCTGGTGGGTATTTTTGGTATAGGCCAAGCACCAAAAGGTGATAAAGACCCATTTGCACTTCGTCGTGCGGCCATTGGTGCATTACGTATCATGGTAGAAAAGCAGCTACCGCTTGATATTTTAGACCTGGTTGCTAAATCACAAACCTTGTTTGGTGAAAAGCTGACTAACCTAAATGTATCGACCGATGTATTCGAATTTATGCTAGGGCGTTTCCGTGCTTGGTATCAAGATGAAGGCATTGAGGTAGATGTAATTCAAGCGGTACTTGCGCGCCGTCCAACGAAGCCTGTTGATTTTGATCGCCGAGTTAAAGCCGTAAGCCATTTCCGCACTCTAGACGCCGCAGAATCGCTTGCAGCCGCTAATAAGCGTGTAAGTAATATTCTGGCTAAAAACAACATTACAACGCAAGGTGATGTTGATCAGAGCTTACTAAGTGACGACGCAGAAAAAGTATTGGCTGCGCAAGTTGCAAAATTTGCCACTGATTTAGCACCACTGTACAGCGATGGAAACTACCAAGAGGCATTAAGCCAATTAGCAGGCATTCGTGACAGTGTTGATAACTTTTTTGACAATGTCATGGTAATGGCCGACGATGAAGCGGTTAAGCAAAACCGCCTTGCGCTTTTAAGTCAGTTAAGTGGGTTATTTTTAGAAATTGCAGATATTTCTGTATTACAAAAATAACAGCTAACAGCTATTAAAAAAGCCAGCATAATGCTGGCTTTTTAGTGTTTTATTTATATTAGTTAATAGAGGATTCACCATGATGCTCCCAATGAAACGCATTTTCACGTTAGCCTTAGTGGGCTTATTGAGTGCTTGTACCAGCCAAATTTCAATTAACGACGTGTTGCCGCAGCAAGAATTGGATCGCAGTATTTATTTAAGAGGGGATTTCACATTATGGGATGCAGAACCTCAATATCAATTTCAAAAAGTCGGCCCTGCGCTTTATCAAGCTCAAGTTAGGTTTTCGACCCCAGGTAAAGTGTACGAATTTAAAATAGCTGATGCGGATTTTAGTGAAGGTTTTAACTGTGGCTACAGCGATTCACAGCCATCAGGGCAAAGCCTAACACTTGGCCAATCAACACGCGCCGATTGCAGCACTATTTACAACTACTTTAGTTACACACCAGCGATTAAAGGGTCGTATATAGTCAGCATTGATTTTAGTGACTACGATGAGCCGCAAGTGACGATAACGAAGAAGTAAAAGCTGTAAGTTAAAAGCTGTCAGTCGTTAGTTTAAAGATAAAATAAAAAACCGTGCTTGATTTAACAAACACGGTATTTTTATTTTGAGCTGATAGCTGATAGCTGATAGCTGATAGCTGATAGCTGATAGCTGATAGCTTTACAACCCTTTCTTCACCACATATCTATATGGTGACTCTTCAACTTCTTTAGCCACTAGCGTGTGATCCATGAACGTACAAAAGCTGGGTATATCACGGGTAGTTGAGGGGTCGTCGGCAATAATAAGCAGTGTTTCACCCTCGCTCATTTTGCGAATTGCAGCGCGCACCATCATCACAGGTTCTGGGCAGCGAAGGCCGATAGCATCTAATTGGTGATCGGGGTTATCAAAGCTCATAAAAATTACCTGTAAAAATAGTCGTGGCTTGGTTAGGTCGGGTAGTTTAGCGCAAATAAAGCTGTTGGTTAACTATTTTACGTATAACAAAACAGCTCAACTTATTAATAGATAATCTGAGATAAATTTAATGCACCCGATCACATTATTCATTTTAAACCTGCAAAAGCCGGTGGCATAAAAAAGGCGAACTAACTTGCGCTAGTTCGCCTTTTAATCACCAAGATGGTTTTACATGTTAAAAACTAATTAGTCTTGAACACGTTCAAATACAGTAGCAATACCTTGGCCTAAACCAATACACATAGTCGCTAAACCGTATTTTGCGTTATTGTCTTCCATTAAGTGAATAAGTGAGGTGCTAATACGCGAACCCGAACAACCCAGCGGGTGACCCAGTGCGATAGCGCCGCCATTTAAATTCACTTTTTCGTCAACCACATCCGCTAAACCTAAGTCTTTAAGTACGGGTAGTGATTGTGCTGCGAATGCTTCGTTAAGTTCAGCAACATCGATGTCATCAATAGTAATACCAGCTTGTGCCAATGCTTTTTTACTTGCTGGTACTGGGCCGTAACCCATGATTGATGGATCGCAACCGGCAACGGCCATCGCGCGAATATATGCACGAATTGGTAAGCCAAGTTCTTTTGCTTTTTCTTCGCTCATCACTAACATAGCTGATGCGCCATCAGAAAGTGCTGAAGACGTACCCGCTGTAACAGAACCCGTAGCAGGGTTGAACACTGGGCGAAGTTGCGATAAGCCTTCAACGGTTGTTTCAGGGCGAATTACTTCATCATCTTCAACAAGGATAAGTGAACCGTCAGCATCGTGACCTTCCATTGCTAAAATTTCGCGGCGGAAACGCCCTTCAACTGTTGCAGCATGTGCACGTTGATGCGAGCGGTAAGCAAACTCATCTTGTTGCTCACGGCTAATACCGTGAATAGTAGCAAGGTACTCAGCAGTTAAACCCATAGAGCCAGATGCTTGTGCAATTGATGTTGCTAAGCCAGGGTGAAAGTCGTTACCGTGAGTCATAGGTACGTGGCCCATGTGTTCAACACCACCAATTAGGTAAGTATCGCCAGCGCCAGTCATAATAGCGCGAGCAGCGTCATGCAATGCTTGCATTGATGAGCCACATAAACGGTTAACTGTGGTTGCTGGCACTGAATGTGGAATGCCTGCAAGTAGAGATGCGTTACGAGCAACGTTAAAACCTTGCTCTAAAGTTTGCTGTACACAACCCCAATAAATATCGTCAATTGACGCAGGGTCAACTGCTGGATTACGTTCTAATAAGCCTTTCATTAAATGAGCGCTTAAGTCTTCCGCACGTTTGTTTTTAAATACGCCGCCTTTTGAGCGACCCATTGGTGTGCGGATACAATCTACAATTACTGGATTATTCATGATATTAACCTTCCACCTTATAGAAAACACGGCCTTCTTCAGCCCACTTGCGAGTTTGCTCTGATACTTGGTAAATCGCACCTAGGTGAGCGTATTTGTCTGCTGCTGCAACAAAGTTAGCTAAACCTGTTTGATCTAAGTAACGGAACGCGCCGCCTCTAAATGGAGGGAAACCAACACCGTATACAAGTGCCATATCAGCTTCTTGAGGAGAAGCAACAATGCCTTCTTGTAAACAAAGTAGCACTTCGTTGATCATTGGGATCATACAACGGTCAATGATTTCTTGTTTATCAAATTCTTTTGGTGCGTCTGTAATTGGTGCAAGTAGTTCAATCGCTGTTTGGTCATGCGATTTTTTAAGACGACCGCGACGGTCTGTTTCATACTTGTAAAAACCTGCTTTGTTCTTTTGACCAAAACGTTTTTCGTTAGCAAAAACAGTCACTGGATCTTTCTCTGCACGTGCCATACGTTCAGGGAAGCCGTCTGCCATTACGCCAGTACAATGGAAAGCAGTATCAATACCGACTACATCAAGTAGGTAAGCCGGACCCATAGGCCAGCCAAATACGTTTTCCATGACTTTATCTACTTTTGCAAAGTTAGCGCCTTCAACCACTAATTTGCTAAAGCCTGCAAAGTAAGGGAATAAAACACGGTTTACAAAAAAGCCTGGGCAATCGTTAACAACAATCGGCGATTTACCTAGTTTAAGTGCGTAATCAACCACGGCATTAATGGTTTTATCTGAGGTTTTTGCACCACGGATAATTTCTACTAATGGCATTTTTGGTACTGGGTTGAAAAAGTGCATACCACAGAAGTTTTCTGGTTTTTCAAGTGCTTCTGCAAGTAGGTCAATACAAATAGTCGATGTATTTGACGTGAGCACAGTGCCTTCTGGCATATTCTTTTCAAGATCAGCAAGTACGGCTTGCTTCACTTTAGGGTTCTCTACTACCGCTTCAACAATAATGTTGGCGTTTTGTAGGTCTGCATCATTAAGCGTTGGTTTGATTTTGCTAAGCGTTGCTAGCATTTTTTCCATCGGCATATGGCCGCGCTTAACTTTTGCACCTAATAGCTTAGACGCTTCACCCATACCTAAGTCAAGTGCATCCTGTTGGATGTCTTTCATGATGATTGGTGTACCTTTATAAGCAGATTGGTATGCAATACCGCCGCCCATAATACCTGCGCCTAATACAGCAGCTTGTTTAATTTCTACATCGCTGTGCTTAGCAAATTTACGTGCTTTACCTTTAATGTATTGATCCGCTAAAAAGATACCTGTTTGCGCGGCTGCTTCGTTGGTACGAGCAAGCTTTGCAAAGTTGGCATTTTCAATTGCCATTGCTTCGGCGCGTGAGCAGTTTGCTGCCGCTTTAATAGTGCGAACGGCCATAACTGGAGCAGGATAGTGGCCTTTGGTTTTACCCATTACCATACCTTCTGCCATTGCAAAGCTCATGCCTTGCTCAACACGGTTTAATTTAAGCGGTTGTAATTTTACAGCGCGTTTTGCTTGCCAATCTAGCTTGCCAGCAATCGCTAATTCTAATGTTGCTATACTTGACTCTTGTAGTTTGCTAGCACTAACTACTGCGTCAAACGCACCTACTTTAAGGGCATCAGCTGCGCGATTTTCGTTACCTGTGGTGATCCACATCATCGCGTTATCGGCACCAATAATGCGCGGAAGGCGCACTGTGCCGCCAAATCCAGGCATTATGCCTAATTTAACTTCTGGTAAACCCATTTTTGCTGAGTCACTTGCAACACGATAATCGGTAGCAAGTGCCCACTCACAGCCGCCGCCAAGCGCCAAGCCGTTTATAACACTTAGTGTTGGGAATGGTAAATCTTCAATTGCATCAAAAACGTCAGTTGCATCTTTGATCCACGTTACTAATTCTGCTTCAGGTTTAGTAAAAGTAGGTAAAAATTCGAAGATATCTGCACCAATAATAAAGTGGTCTTTATCACTGGTAAAAATCATGCCTTTAATATCAGCGTTAGCGGCTAATTCTTTTAATGCTGCCGCGCAATCTGAAAGAGTTTGTTGAGATAATGTGTTTACAGAACCTGTAGCACAAAACTTAAACTCGGCGATGTTTTCCTTCACGAAGCTAACTTCAAAGGAATCGCTTTTATATAACATTATTATTCTCCCTAGTTGATGAACTAAGACTGGTACGATGAGTTCATATTCAGACCAGTGTGCTTGCTTTAAATTAAAAATGCAACGAAAAATTTATCTTGGTTACAAACGTCTGGTTAAAATATAGCTGGTTTGGTGCTAAGGTGGGTTTGAAAGTTTTCTTTATTCATTTTATTGCGCTGTCTTAGTGTTCATGGCTTGGGTTTTATTAGAATAAATAGTACAGCTGTGTATGTGCTGTTGTTTACTTACTCTTCGCCACACTTCGTCAGCCTTGAAGGTTACTATGCCCTAAAGGACATTATGAAAAAATACTTATTAAGCGTAGCGGCAGCGACTCTATTTTTCTCTTTCCCCTCTGCCAACGCGAAAACTGATATTGATGCATTTTTAGACGCTGAAAAACAGGCGCGCTATGGCAATTATCAAAATTTTAAAGAAGCGGTGGATTCATTGTCTCATCCGCTTAAACCGTATGTTGAAAAAGCCTATTGGGAACGTTACCCTAGCTTAGCCCACCAAACAGAGATAGAAAATTTTCTCACTATTTATGAACATACGCCATTAGAGTGGCCAGTGCGTAAAGCATGGTTAAACTATTTAAAACGCAGAAATCAAAAAGCAGCGTTTATTAAAAACTACCGTGAAACCTCTGACAGTGAGCTTACTTGTACCCACCTTACTTTTCAGCTTGATCTTGGTGCGCCTAAAAAAGCAATACTCAATCAGGTAACCGACTTATGGACAGTGGGTGAGTCGCAGCCAAGTGAATGCGATGGCCTTTTTAAACGCTGGCGTCAAAATGGTTATTTAACGCCCGATGTTGTTTGGCAACGTGTCACTTTAGCGGCACAAGGCGGGTCTTATCGTTTACTGCCTTATTTAAAAACATTGTTGCCAGCCAATGAGCGCTACTTAGCCGATTTATACTCAAAAGTAAGACGTGACCCAAGTGCAGCGGCGGGGTTATACCGTTATAAGCGCAAAACAGTGAAAGAGGGTGAAATAGCGCTTTATGGTATTAAGCGTTTAATTTGGCGTGATAAAGAGTTGGCATTAAAGGCATGGCAAAAAATTGAGGGGTTATTTGATTACACTGATGATGAAAAAGCGGATGTATATTATACCTTTGCGCTTTCATTGGCGTCGAGCGGCCATAGCCAAGCGAGCTTCTATTTAAATAAAGTACCCAAAGAGCGCCAAGATCGTAAATTAATGCAATGGCAGTTAGCTAATCTACTCAAAACCCAAGATTGGGAGGGAATTGCGGCATTTTTTACAGGTAAAGAAAATCTTAGCTTAGGGCAACAGTATTGGCTTGCTTATAGTTATGACAAACGCGCAGATCATGAAAAAGCCAAGGCAATTTGGACTAAAGTGGCCGCTAACCGTGATTATTATGGTTTTTTAGCCGCTGCGCGTTTGGGCATACCGGTTGATTTAAATGAGTTGCCCGTTAATGTAAATCAAGCTTTAGTAACAAGAGTGAGTAATGCGCCAGGCTTTAAGCGTGCCAAAGCCCTGTATGAATTAGAGCGCTTTACTGCTGCTCGACGCGAGTGGAATTATTTAACTGATACCTCAGCTGATGATGAAAAATTAGCTGCGTCGGTACTTGCAGCCGAGCTGGATTGGTTTGATAGTACTATATTCACCCTAGCAAAAATAAAAGCATGGGATTATGTGGATTTGCGTTTCCCTTTTGCATTTCAAGAAATGTTTGAGCGTTACAGCAAGCGAAGCAAAATTGACCTAACTTGGAGTATTGCTATTGCACGTCGCGAAAGCTCATTTGCACCTGATGCGCGCTCCCATGCAAATGCACGCGGGTTAATGCAGCTATTACCGAGTACGGCAAAGTATATTAATAAAGGCACGGTTTCTAATCGTCGTTTGTATCAACCAAAAACCAACATTCGTCTTGGGACTCGTTATTTACAGTATTTAAAAAAGAAAAACCACGGCAATGAGGTGTTAGCTACAGCATCTTATAACGCTGGGTATCATCGTATTAAGCGTTGGTTACCAGAAGAAGCAATGCCGGCTGAGCTATGGGTTGAACTTATTCCTTACAGAGAAACCCGAGATTATGTAAAAAATGTATTTGCTTATCGGCAGGTTTATCATACTCGCCTTGGTCGGGAGGGAAACCTTCTAGCCCCCATATTAGAAATGACGATGGGCGGATAGTAAAAATAAATCTACAACCACAGAGGGATATTTACACAGTACGTATCCCTCTTTTTTGAGCGCTTTGTGTATAAGTGGTAGACTCAAAGCAAGTTAAATTTAACAGATGGGTTTATTATGGAAAAATTAGCCGTTTTATACGCCGAACATATTGCAACATTGCAGCAGCGTACACGTACTATTTGTGAGCAAGAAGGGTTAGAAGGATTAGTCATTCATTCAGGCCAAGCTAAGCGCCAATTTTTAGATGATATGTATTACCCGTTTAAAGTTAACCCTCATTTTAAAGCGTGGCTACCGGTTATTGATAATCCACATTGCTGGATTGTGGTAAATGGTAGCGATAAGCCAAAACTTATTTTTTATCGTCCAATTGATTTTTGGCATAAAGTACCTGATGAGCCAAGAGATTTTTGGGCAGAATACTTCGATATTGAATTGTTATTACAACCTGATCAGGTTGAAAAGCTACTACCTTACGATAAAGCTAAATTTGCCTACATTGGTGAGTATCTCGAAGTAGCACAAGCACTTGGTTTTAGTATTATGAACCCTGAGCCAGTACTTAACTATATTCATTACCACCGTGCTTATAAAACGCAATATGAACTTGAGTGTTTACGTAATGCGAACCGTATTGCGGTTGATGGCCATAAAGCAGCGCGTGATGCGTTTTTTAATGGTGGTAGCGAGTTTGATATTCAGCAAGCTTACTTAATGGCAACGCGCCAAAGTGAAAACGAAATGCCATATGGCAATATTGTGGCACTTAACGAAAACTGCGCTATTTTGCACTACACCCATTTTGAGCCAAAAGCACCACAAACGCATAATTCATTTTTAATTGATGCGGGCGCTAATTTTAATGGTTACGCTGCGGATATTACCCGTACCTACGACTTTAAAAAGCAGGGTGAGTTTGCTGACTTAGTTAACGCTATGACAGCGCATCAAATTGAGTTAGGAAAAAGCTTAAAGCCAGGTTTACTGTATGGCGATCTGCATATTGATTGTCATAACCGTATTGCTCAGCTATTAAGTGATTTTGATATTGTTAAACTACCTGCAGCCGAAATTGTTGAGCGTCAAATTACCTCAACTTTCTTCCCGCATGGCTTAGGGCATCATTTAGGTGCACAGGTTCACGATGTGGGTGGTTTTATGCGTGATGAAACAGGGGCACATCAAGCGCCACCAGAGGGTCATCCATTCTTGCGCTGTACTCGCTTAATTGAGAAAAACCAAGTATTTACTATTGAGCCAGGTTTGTACTTTATTGACTCTTTATTAGGTGATTTAGCACAAACAGACAATAAGCAGTTTATTAACTGGGAAAAGGTCGAGGCGTTTAAACCTTTTGGCGGTATTCGTATCGAGGACAATATTATTGTTCACGAAGATAGCCTAGAAAATATGACGCGTAATTTATTACTCGACTAAATCCTTATAAAGACGAGTTAGCCAATACGCGCTAAAATAAACGGATACAAAGGGGCCTTTTGGCCCCATTTTTTTAATTAAAGCCTAAGTAAGTGCTATGTCTGAATATAAATACCCAGCCGAAGCTGTATTTCATCAAGAAGAAATTAAAAAAAGTACCTTTATCGTTCATATAGGTCACACGCCCGATCTAAATGCTGCGAAAGCCTTTATTAAAAATATTGAAGAAAAATATAGTGATGCACGTCACAATTGTTGGGCACATGTTGCAGGTAACCCAGGGGGCAGCCATGTTTATGGTTTTTCTGATGACGGGGAGCCCAATGGCACCGCCGGTAAACCCATGCTCAATGTGCTAGTGGGCTCAGGCTTAGGTGAAGTGACCGCTGTGGTAACACGTTACTTTGGAGGTATAAAGCTCGGTACGGGTGGGCTGGTGCGTGCTTATGGTGGTTCACTCAATAATGCCTTAGCAAAACTACAAACCGTGGTGAAAGTGCCGAGCGCTGAGCTGGTGGGCTTTAGTGAATACAGTATGCAAGGGGCGATAGAGCAATACTTAAAAACCAACTTTCAGGTACTTAATATTGAAAAGCAGTTTACTGCAAATATTGAGTGGACTATTACCATTGATAGTCGCCAAGCGCAGCAAGCCATCAAAGATATTTTTGATTTAAGCCACGGCGCAGTTGAGTTAACAATCAAAGAGTAATAGTCTTACATTCATCCCATTTAATGATTAAACATTAAATTTCGAGTCATACAGTAGTTATTTTAATTTACTAATAAAAAGCGATACGCTCAATGCAATTTCGTACCATCATAAAAATTCTTGGCCAATTGGTTGCGCTATTCAGTATTACTATGGTGCCACCAGCGCTAGTGTCTTTAATTTATAAAGATGGTGGAGGGGTGCCGTTTGTTTTAGCCTTTATATTCAGTGTTGTTATTGGCTTAATGGCTTATTACCCAAATAGGCATGAGCATGGCGATTTAAAAGCCCGCGAAGGCTTTTTAATCGTGGTTTTGTTTTGGCTAGTACTAGGCGCGTTTGCCTCCTTACCGCTGGTATTTTTACAAGAACCCAACCTCTCTTTAGCCGATGCCGTGTTTGAAGCTTTTTCTGGCTTAACCACAACAGGGGCTACCGTGCTGACCGGTATAGAGTATCTGCCTAAATCGGTCTTGTTTTATCGCCAACAATTACAGTGGTTTGGTGGTATGGGGATCATTGTATTAGCGGTAGCAATCCTGCCAATGCTTGGCGTAGGTGGTATGCAGTTGTATCGGGCTGAGATTCCAGGCCCCGTTAAAGATTCCAAAATGACCCCGCGTATAGCCGACACCGCTAAACACCTTTGGTATATTTATGTGTCTATTACCCTTGCATGTACTTTGGCGTATTGGAGCGCTGGCATGAATTGGTTTGATGCAATTTGCCATGCTTTTTCTACGGTGGCTATTGGTGGTTTTTCTACTTATGACGCTTCAATGGGGCATTTTGATAGCCCAGTAATTAACTTTATTTGTGTGTTCTTTTTAATTATCGCAGCCATTAACTTTTCTCTGCATTATGCTGCTGTAGCGAGTCGTAATATTAGTGTCTACATTCGTGACCCTGAATTCAAAGTGTTTCTATGTATTCAGCTCGCGCTGGTGGTGATTTGTTTCACGGTACTTTCATCTCACGATGTTTATGCCAATGGCGATGAAACCCTCGATCAGGCATTGTTTCAAGCTGTATCTATAAGCAGCACCGCAGGATTTGCCACAGATAACTTTTCTGCTTGGCCGTTGTTTTTACCTATTTTATTAATATTCTCTAGTTTTATTGGTGGCTGTGCTGGTTCAACTGGCGGCGGTATGAAAGTAGTGCGCGTGTTTTTACTTTATCTACAAGGGGTGCGAGAGCTAAACCGCTTAGTGCATCCTCGAGCTATATACTCTATAAAGTTAGGACGAAAGGCGCTACCAGATAAAGTAGTTGAAGCGGTATGGGGGTTTTTCTCGGCTTATGCACTAGTCTTTATTATTATTATGTTAGCGTTAATGGGCACCGGGTTAGACAATATAACGGCATTCTCAGCAACGGCAGCGTGTTTAAATAACCTTGGGCCTGGTTTAGGAGATGTTGCTTCTCATTATGGCGCTATTACCGATACTGCAAAATGGATATTAACCGTGGCAATGGTATTTGGTCGTTTAGAGATATTTACCTTACTTGTGCTATTTACCCCAACATTTTGGCGTGGATAACGTTATAAATATCAGGAAGGAAATATGCGAAAAACCAATTTGGAAAAGTTAAACCAAATCGTCACGGGTGGCATAGTTGATTTAGAAATCCTCACCCCCACGAGTAGCCGACGCGTAAAAACAGAGTTTATAGGCTTATTAGAAAATAAGTTTATTGTTTTAAATTACCCCAATGCAAAACGGCTCCCCATGGCAAGTGATTATTTACGCGATGGTGTGATGGTGGTGGTAAGAGCGCTTATAGAGGGCAGTGGTGGGCATGTTTTAGCGTTTCGTCAGCAGCTTATGTCTGTAGCATCTCACCCGGCTAAGTTATTGTTTATCGACTATCCTTCACAAGTACAGCTATTTGAACTGCGCTCGCAAGCGCGTATACCGACGCTGTTTCCAGCCAAGTTAAAATTATCGGATGATCGCCCTTCCTTTGAAGGTGTTATAAAAGATATTTCGTTAACGGGTGTTATGTTTGATATTAAAACAACCCAAGAAATCGACGACATTAAAGATATGCGTTGCATCGTAGTGTTTGATGAAGATACAAAGCACGAAGGGCAAATATGCAGTGTGAAAAAACATGCTAAGGGCATATATTGCGGAATTCGATTATTTGCCAGTGAAGAGCAAATGAAAGCCCTGATGGGGGATCACTTCATTGACCCTAATGCACTTGAAGTTGAAATTGTATAAGACCTGTTATCTTTCGACGCTAAACATTTTACAATTCTAAAATATCAACAAGCTCTAACATTTTCGCTCTTTTGCAACAAATAGCCATGTGTTGTTGTTATTTTTAAAAGCCATTTCAAATTTATTTTATAAATTCATTAAAAACAATTAGTTAAATATGTTTTTTATTCTAATTTTTTTGTTTATAACAAAATTAAACTCAACTCACCTTCCTTTTTGTTTATTTAATCCTCTTTTTTAGCGGTTGCTCACCGACTGTGTGGGGTTTTCCCTAAACTCAACTCTTTGATTTTTATTGTTTTAATTTTATTGCCTTATCTACTGTTGCTAAAAAGCAACAAAATAACGAGTTAAATAGCGCCATTTTCAGCTAGTTGCTGGTTAATGTATTGAAAATTATGGTTTTTATATTTTTGGCATCGAAGTTGTAATAGTCAGGCTGTATTGAACGAAACGTGATTTAAAGTAAAACACTTAATCGCATAAAACATAAACTTTGAAGGAAGATAGATTATGAAAAGCATTAATAAAACTTTAGCACTTATCGCATTGGCTTCTTCATCAGCCGCTTTTGCAGCAAGCGACTTTGACACGCTAGACGTTGACGGCAACGGCGCAATCAGTCAAAGCGAAGCATCGGTTGATGCAAAATTAATGAGCATGTTTTCAGAGCTTGATACTGACCAAAACGGTGAGTTATCAAAACAAGAGTTCTCTAAAGCATAACCCTAAGCTATTAAAGTTTTGGGAGTTAAAAGCTCCCCGATTATTTAAACGATTTTAAGGAATACTCATTATGAAAACATTACACAAAACATTTGCACTTATCGCTCTTGCTTCTTCATCAGCTGCCTTTGCAGCGAGCGACTTTGACACACTAGATACCGACGGTAACGGCGCTATTAGCCAAAGCGAAGCATCGGTTGATGCAAAATTAATGAGCATGTTCTCAGAGCTTGATACTGACCAAAACGGTGAGCTATCAAAAGAAGAATTTTCGAAAGCATAAGGCAAGGCTAAGTATATTCTGAGTTGCCAAAGACAACCTAAATAGGCAAGGAAGCCTATGAAAGAGAATAACAAGGACCGTGATAGCCAGACACAATTTTTTGATAAACCATTGCATTACATTTTGAAGGATTAAATTATGAAAACATTACATAAAACATTTGCACTTATCGCGCTAGCTTCTTCATCAGCTGCTTTTGCAGCAAGCGACTTTGACATGCTTGATACTGATGGTAACGGTGCTATTAGTCAAAGCGAAGCCGCTGTAAACGCTGATTTAACAGCCGCATTTACTGAGCTTGATACTGACGGTAATGGTGAGCTTTCTAAAGCTGAGTTTGCAAACTTTTAATTTTTGACTTTTTTCATTGCACAGGGATCTCAGAAAAGGATTTCCCTCTTATAGGAGACTTATTATGAAAGCATTAAACACAACACTTGCGATTTTAGTATTAGCGTCATCATCAGCAGCTTATGCAGCGGTAGATTTTGCCTCTTTTGATAGTAATGGCGATGGTGTAATTAGCCAGCAGGAAGCCGCCGCTAATAAACAACTAATGAACATTTTTGATGATTTAGATACCGACGGAAATGGTGAACTTTCTAAAGAAGAGTTTGCAAGAGTACAATAAGTATTAACCCATCATACTCCACTAAAGCCGCTTAATAGTCAGCGGCTTTTTTGTGTTTGTTGATTACTTAACTCAAGCAGTTTAATTATAGAAAAATAGCGCTAACTTGGAATAACTTTTCAACCACGTTAATGTGCTTTTTATCAATTAAGAACATGATTACATGATCGCCTGACAAAATAATTGTATCGTCATGGGCAATCAGTACATCGTCATTTCGCACAATTGCACCTATTGTGGTACCTGCAGGCAATTTAATATCGGCAATTGCGCGACCTACCACTTTAGAGGTATTTTCATCACCATGGGCAACCGCTTCTATGGCTTCTGCAGCCCCTTTACGCAACGAGTACACGTTTACAATATCACCACGGCGCACGTGAGTCAGCAATGCAGAAATAGTCGCTTGTTGTGGTGAAATCGCAATATCAATTTCGCCGCCCTGTACTAAATCAACGTAAGCGCCTCGTTGAATAAGTACCATGGTTTTTTGTGCCCCCATGCGTTTTGCGAGCATAGCCGACATTATATTTACTTCATCGTCGTTGGTAACGGCAATGAACACATCGACCTGTTCAATGTGTTCTTCAGAGAGCAGCTCTTGATCGGATGCATCACCACAAAATACCACGGTGTTGTCGAGCATTTCAGAAAGCTGTTCGGCACGCTCTTTACTTCGCTCTAGTAACTTAACGCTGTGGTTTCTTTCCAGTGAACGGGCTAGGCCTGCACCAATATTACCGCCACCGGCAATCATGATTTTTTTATACGAGCGTTCCAGCTTTTGTAGCTCGTTCATTACCGCACGAATGTGTTTGGTTGCGGCAATAAAAAATACTTCATCGTCGGCTTCTATTACGGTGGTGCCTAAGGGTTTTATCGCTTTACCTTGGCGGTAAATAGCGGCTACCCGAGTTTCAACATTAGGAATATGCTGCTTAAGTGTAGATAGGGCATAGCCTACCAATAAGCCGCCATAGTAGGCTTTTACAGCCACTAAAGAGAGCATGCCATCGGCAAATTGCAGTACTTGTAATGCGCCAGGGTAGTCTATTAGGCGGCGAATATACTTAGTAACGAGTGCTTCTGGGGCTATATAATGATCGACAGGTAAGTCATCATTATGAAAGAGTTTTTCGCGGTATTTTAAATACTGCTCAGAGCGAATACGGGCTATTTTGGTCGGTGTATTAAAAATACTGTAGGCAACTTGGCATGCCACCATGTTAACTTCATCTGAGCTGGTCACCGCAATAATCATATCGGCATCTTCAGCCCCTGCGCGACTTAACACGTCGGGGTGGGCGCCGTGGCCTGCAACACCTTGTAAATCGTATTTATCTTGCAGTTCGCGCAAGCGGTTACCGTCGATATCAACTACGGTTATTTCGTTTTGTTCACCCACTAGGTTTTCTGCGAGTGTGCCGCCAACTTGCCCAGCACCGAGTATGATTATTTTCATTATGTACCCGTATTATTAATACTAATTACATCAAAGTATTAGCTACCTCTAAACTGAAGTAGCTAAATGTGTTGCCTAGGCTTTTTTAACTAATTTAGCGTAGTAAAAACCGTCACTTTCGCCTGGTAATAACTGCAAGCCTGGTGTGGTTTTAGTGTCTTCGCTGTGCAAAGGAATATGCTCTGCGTCTTCATTATTAGCTAAAAACTTAGCAACTTGTTGTTGGTTTTCTTGTGGAAGCACCGAACAGGTTGCATACACCAATGTACCGCCTGGCTTTAACAATGGCCAAATGCTGTCGAGTATATCGCCTTGGAGGGTCGATAAATCGTTAATGTCGGATGCGCGACGTAACCATTTAATATCTGGGTGACGACGAATTACGCCAGTTGCAGAGCAGGGTACATCTAACAAAATACGATCAAACTGTTCTTCATCCCACCAAGTGTGAGGTTGCGATGCATCACCACATTGTAAGTCGGCGCCCAAACCTATGCGTTCTAGGTTTTGTTTAACACGTTCTAGGCGTGCGGCATCGCTATCAAGCGCAAGCACATCTGCGTCGGCAAGCTCTAAAATATGGCAGGTTTTACCACCAGGCGCTGCGCAGGCATCGAGTATTGAATCACCATTTTGTGGGTCTAGATAGCGTGCAGCAAGCTGCGCTGCCGCATCTTGTACTGAACAGGCACCGGTATCAAACTCAGGAAGTGAAAACACATCGCGTGGTTTGCTTAGTTTAATGCCATCAATAAAATCAGGATTTAGAGTATGTTCAATATCGTTAGCGGTTAGCATTTCGCTATATTCTTGGGTGCTAAACTGCGATTGATTCACTCGAAGCCACATTGGCGCTTGTTGCTGATTAGCTTCTAGAATGTCTTCCCAGCTATCTGGGTAGGCTTCTTTTACTTGCTTTATAAACCAGTTTGGATGGTTGTATAAACACACTGGAATCTGTTTGGCTTTTTCTTCAAGCTCAACTTGTTGGCGCTGAAAGCTTCGTAAAATGGCGTTAATAAGCCCTTTTAAGCCAAGAGCGCGTAATTGCTGTAACGCATTAACTGTTTCGCTAATTGCTGCATGCGGCGGTACACGCATGTGTTGTAGTTGGTAAATACCCACATACAACAAAAACTGGAAAATACGGCGTTTGCCTTTAAGCGGTTGTTCTACTAAATGCTGGCAATAATTTTCTAGGCTAGGTAAGTAACGTAATACTCCATAGCAAATTTGCTGCAGTAAGGCTTTATCTTTAGGAGATAGGCCTTGGCTAGCGAAAGGGAGTTCTTGATTAAGCGATGCGCCTTTATCAACCACGTTATATAAAGTTTCAGCGGCTAGCGCTCTGACATTGCTTATATTACTCATTATTTTCGCCTAATACGGTGCCGGGTGTGACCCAGTCGCTACGACCGTTTAAAAAATCATTAATTGCCATTGGCTTTTTGCCTTGTGGTTGTAATTCGCCAATAGATAAAGCGTGTTTACCACAAGCCACAACGATACCGTTTTTATCACTTGTTAATACAGTGCCAGCTGCGCCTGATTGTTCAACCACGTTTGCTTGGTATATTTTTACCGTATTACCACGCATTTGGGTAAAGCATACTGGCCATGGGTTAAAGGCACGAATATTACGCTCGATTTGCTCGGCATCCATAGACCAATCAATGTTGGCTTCGTCTTTTGAGAGCTTTTTAGCGTAATTGGCATCGGCGTCGTTCTGTGGTTCAGGCGTTATGTCCCCGTTAGCTAAACGATTTATGGTGTCGATTAATGCACCAGGTCCCAGTTCAGCAAGCTTAGTGTATAAGCTTGCACTGGTTTCAGTACTATCAATAGGGCAGCGGCTAATATGCAGCATATCGCCGGTATCTAGCCCTTCATCCATTTGCATTATGGTTACACCGGTTTGCTGATCGCCTGCCCAAATAGCGCGTTGAATAGGTGCGGCGCCACGCCAGCGCGGTAAAATAGAACCATGTACATTTAAACACCCTAAACGTGGGGCATCTAAAATGGCTTTAGGTAAAATTAAACCGTAGGCAACGACAATCATGATATCGGCATTGAGGCTGCTTAGCTCTTCAAGTGCGTCGTCTGTTTTGAGTGATTGCGGTTGAAAAACGGGTAGGTCATGTTCTAATGCAAGCGCTTTTACTTCACTGGCTTTTAGTTTTTTTCCGCGACCCGCTGGACGATCTGGTTGACTGTAAACGCCCACTATTTGGTGTTCACTATTTATGAGTGCTTGCAGATGGCGTGCAGCAAAGTCCGGCGTACCGGCAAATATAATGCGTAATGGTTGTGTCACTGAGTTTCCTAATTATTTACTAAGGTGCTTATTACTGCGCTGCAAACTTCGCTTCTTTTTCAAGCTTTTTACGAATGCGTTGGCGCTTTAATGGAGATAAATAATCAATAAATAATTTACCTTGAAGGTGATCAAGTTCATGCTGAATACAAATCGCTAATAATTCGTCAGCATCAAGAATAAATTCTTTACCTTCTTCGTTCAGTGCAGCTACGGTAACGGTTTCTGCACGGTCAACTTTTGCATACGAATGAGGAACTGATAAACAGCCTTCTTCGCTCACGGTTGAGCCATCTTTTTTGATAATTTGCGGATTGATAAGCACGAGTGGTTCATTGCGCTCTTCTGATACGTCGATCACCACAATACGCTGGTGAATATCAACCTGTGTAGCAGCAAGCCCAATACCATTTTCATCGTACATAGTTTCTAGCATATCTTTGACAATTTCACGCACTTGATCGTCAACAACAGTTACTTCTTTTGCGATTGTACGTAAACGTTCATCTGGAAATCTTAAAACTTCTAACCTAGCCATAGTTACCTTTTACACTTATGCTTAAATTTAGGGTATTGTATGTTCTTATTTTAGCCATTCACGTTCCCCTTTAACAGGTTTTGGTTAATAATAATGAAAAAACACTATGAGGAAGCTCAATGAAATCTCCATTAATTGCAATTATACTTGCATTAGGTGCAACTTTTCCTGTGCTGGCAGATGTACTAACTATAAAAAAAGATGCACCTAAACAGTATGTTGTGAAAAAAGGTGACACGCTTTGGGATATCTCAGCTATATATCTAAACGAACCTTGGTTATGGCCTGAACTATGGCAAATGAATCCACAAATAGACAACCCTCACCTTATTTATCCGGGAGATGCGTTAGCATTAATTTACGATACAGACGGTAATCCGCGTTTAGTGATTAATAAAGCGTATCGAAAGCTATCACCTATGGGACGTATTACGCCAAAAGGGAAAGATGCGATAACAACTTTACCTCTTGCGTTGATTAAACCGTATTTGTCGTTTGAGCAAGCTATTAACAGCGATTCGATAAAAGAAAAGCCCTATATTTTGGGCGCCAACGAAAATACCAAAACCCAAACTATTGACCATATTTTATATGTAAAAGGTAACTTAAAACGTCATCAGGCATATGCTATTTATCATAAAGGTGCGCCTTATACTGACCCTAATACCGGTGAAGAGTTAGCGAGTAGAGCATCTTATGTGGGTATGGCTCGTGCATTTAGAACAGGTGATGCGGCCAATGGCGAACCTGCCTCAGTAAGAGTTGAATCAGTAAAACGTGAGATCAAACAGGGTGACTTTTTATTACCTGCAATGGAAGGGCAGATGCTGCCAGTATATTTTGAGATGCATCGTCCTGAACAGCCAATGCAGGGTCAAGTGATTGCCTCTCCGCGCGAGGTGAGAGAATTTAGCACGATGGATGTAGTGGTGCTAAACTTAGGTTCAGAGCAACAAGTTAAAGTAGGTCATGTACTGGATATTGAACGTCAGTCACCTAAGGTGATTGATAGTGCCAGAGGCCCGCGTTATACCGAAGATTCAAGTCGTTTAGAAAAATTGGTATCGGCTACTAGCGAATTATTTGGCTCAGAAACCGATGAAGATAGCGTTACTTGGAAAATGCCAGCAGAGAAAGTTGGTGAAATGATTATTTTTAAAGTGTATGACAAAGTTAGTTATGCGCTGATCACTAAAAATCAGCACCCAATTCGCATTGGAGATTTGGCAGTAATTCATTAAGTAGCGAGTCGGTGTTCTAGGAGGGAACATGGAGCAATCGTTTGGCAAGCTAAGCCATTGGCTTGCCTTTTACTTATGCAAAGGGCTTGGAATAAAAACGCTATTAGCCCTCTCTAAGCAGCACAGTTTAGAGTCGCTGTTTTCCTTATCGCATTCCCAGCTGGTTATGTTGGGCTTAACAGCGAGCCAAGCAAGCAATTTACGTAATACAAATTGGCAGCAAGTTGCGCATTATGAACAGCTTATTAGCCAGCAACATATTATTGTTATTAGTATTTTTGATACCACCTACCCAGAACACCTAAAACAAATAGCCAGTGCGCCATTATTACTTTTTTGTAAAGGCGATATCAGCTTACTGTCTTCTCCACAAATTGCGATTGTTGGCAGTCGAAATGCAACCACCACAGGACTTGAAATTGCTGCAGAATTTGCACATCAGCTAACGCTTGCTGGCATAACAGTAACCTCTGGTATGGCGCGTGGCATTGATGGTGCTGCCCATAAAGGAGCGCTGGCAGGAAATGGTAAAACCATTGCCGTACTAGGGACTGGTGTTGATGTTTATTACCCTAAACGCCATAAGTTACTTACAGATCAAGTATTAACACAGGGTTTATTGGTAAGTGAGTTTTTACCGGGCACCGCGGCCAACGCGCATAACTTTCCACGGCGTAATCGTATTATTTCAGGACTCTCTTTAGGCGTTTTAATTGTTGAAGCCGAAATTAAAAGTGGCTCACTGATCACCGTACGTTATGCGCTTGAACAAAATAAAGACGTTTTTGCGGTGCCAGGCTCAATTAAAAACCCGCTGGCACAAGCAAGTCATTTTTTAATTAAGCAAGGTGCTAAGCTGGTAGAAAACGTCGCCGATATTCTTGATGAGATGAACTTTTCATACCCTTCTGGTCTAAACTATAAAGAGTTAACTGATGCTGTAACCTCAGATTGCGAGGTGCTTAACAGTATTGGTTTTGAGGTGACCAGTGTGGACGATATTATGCGTCGAGTACAGTGGCCAATTGATAAAGTACAAGCGCGATTGCTTGATTTAGAGTTAGACGATCAAATTGAACGTGTATTAGACGGCTATATTAAATTAAGCGCTGGAGGATAATATGTTTGATATTCTCATGTATTTATTTGAAAACTATGTTCACAGCGAAAGCGATGTATTTGTTGAGCAAAGCACACTTACCGATGAGTTACTTCGCGCTGGGTTTAACAAACCCGAAATTAACAAAGCCATTGACTGGTTAGATCAACTTGCCGCATTACAATACAGCAATGAATCGCCTTATTTATTAGCCACTCCACAACATGCAGTGCGTATTTTTACCGACAGTGAGTGCCAAGTTCTCGACACCGAGTGTCGCGGCTTTTTAATGTTTGTTGAACAAACGGGCGTTATTAATAGCACCACTCGTGAAATGGTGATGGACCGTTTAGCGGCGCTTGATAATTCAGCTATTACTTTGGAAGATTTAAAATGGTTAATTCTTATGGTGTTATTTAACGCCCCTGATTCTCAGCAGGCGTATGAGCAAATGGAAGATCTTATTTTTGATGAGCCCAGTGAAGTGTTACATTAACAGGTTCACGACTAATGATGTGAGTAATCATTATTGCGTGTTTTATTATTTTCAGCGTTAACAAACCGACTACCATAGCTTGTATCTTTAAGGGTTTTGGGTATATTAGGCGAAAATTCACCAACCACTAGGATTTACATGAGTAAAATCGATCATTCACTTTTCTCGGCTAATAAACACGCCTTAGAAAAAGAATATGAGATATGCCCGCAATGTGGTTCAGAACTCGTCATTCGTAATAGTAAATCTGGGCCTTTTTTAGGCTGCGCTAGTTACCCTAAGTGCGATTTTATTCGCCCGCTTGCACATCATGATAGCAATGAAATCAAAATACTTGAGGACAGCGAGTGTCCAGAGTGTAGCAAGCCGCTGGTGGTGAAAAATGGCCGCTACGGTATGTTTATTGGCTGTACCGGTTACCCTGAATGTCATTATATTGCCAGTGAGCATGACAATACGCCAAGTGAAGAGCCTGTGATTAGTTGCCCTAAATGTAAAAAAGGCCACTTGGTTTCACGCAGCAATAAATTTGGGAAAGTGTTTTATTCTTGCGACTGTTACCCAAGCTGTAAATATACGCTTAATCATAAACCTGTAGCTCAAGCGTGTCCTGTATGTGACTGGCCAGTTGTTACTGAGAAAAAAACCGCGAGTGGTGTTGTGTTACAATGCCCACAAAAAAGCTGTATGCATAAGTTTGCTGCCACTGAATAACGTAAATATCTCTGGAGACAATTTTGTCTGACCTTTCTTCTTTATCTGCTGCAATAACTAGCTTAGAACAAGGCGATGTTATTTTATACCCAACCGAAGCTGTTTATGGCCTTGGTTGCGACCCTGACAATCAACAGGCGGTGGAACGTTTACTTGATATTAAACAACGCCCCGTTGAAAAAGGGCTTATTTTAATTGCTGACAATTACGGGCAATTATTAAAATACGTCGATGACGCTAAGCTGCCTATGGATAAACGTGCCGATATTTTTTCAAGTTGGCCAGGCGCACTCACTTGGGTGATGCCTGCAGCTAAGTCTACCCCAAAGTGGTTAACAGGGCAGTTTGATACTATTGCAGTAAGAGTAACTAACCACCCTACAGTTAAACGTTTATGCCAACAGTTTGGTAAACCACTGGTATCAACAAGTGCAAATTTAACCGGCCAAGCAACGGTAACAAGTATTGTTGAAGCTCAGCAGCAGTTTGGCGAGCAGGTTAGTTTTTATGTTGATGAACCATTAGGTGGTAATACGCAACCAAGTACCATTAAAGATGCCATGACAGGCAATGTATTCAGAGGTTAACGATGCAAAGCGAATTATTAAAACAAGTAAAAGCGTACTTTATGGCTTTGCAAGATACCATTTGCCAAGGCTTAGAAGCAGTAGACGGGAAAGCACAGTTTGTTGAAGACAGCTGGCAGCGAGAAGAGGGCGGCGGTGGTCGTACTCGCGTTATCACTAATGGTAATGTGATTGAGCAAGGGGGAGTTAATTATTCTCATGTATTTGGTGCCTCTATGCCGGGCTCTGCCACTGCACATAGACCTGAGCTTGCCGGGCGCAGCTTTCATGCGTGTGGTGTATCATTAGTGATTCATCCTAAAAACCCACATATACCAACAAGCCATGCCAATGTGCGCTTTTTTATTGCCGAGAAAGAAGGTGAAGAACCGATTTGGTGGTTTGGTGGTGGTTTTGATTTAACCCCGTTTTACCCTGTACTTGAAGATGTAGTGCATTGGCACCAAGTTGCGCACGATGTGTGTCAGCCGTTTGGTGATGATGTTTATCCAAAATATAAAAAATGGTGTGACGAATACTTTTATTTAAAACATCGTGATGAAACTCGCGGCGTAGGCGGCTTATTTTTTGACGATTTGAATGAGTTAGGTTTTGAGCAAAGCTTTGCATTTATGCAATCGGTGGGTAATGGCTTTTTAGATGCTTACGTTCCTATTATTGAGCGTCGCAAAAACGATAAGTACACCGAACAACAACGCGACTTTCAATTATATCGCCGTGGTCGTTATGTTGAGTTTAATTTAGTCTGGGACCGCGGCACATTATTTGGCTTACAAAGCGGTGGCCGAACTGAATCTATTTTAATGTCGATGCCACCTTTAGCCCGTTGGGAATATAACTATACCCCAGCCGAAGACAGCGCAGAGGCATTGCTATATAAAGACTTCTTAAAGCCACGTGATTGGTTAGCTCTAGGCTAAGAATGATATGCCAGTCAATAAACTACTTATTGACTGGCTTTTAAGGTTATTGTTTTAGTTTAAAGCTTCGTACCTGCTCATCTAACGAGCGAGCTAAATTGAGTAACTCTTCACTGACTTTTTGATTTTCATCCGCATCCACTAACGATTGCTCTGCATTATCACTGATACCAACAACGCTTCTGTTTATTTCTTCTGCGGCTTGGTTTTGCTGCTCTGTCGCATCGGCTATTTGTATATTTAGCTCATTTATTTCATTCATTTGGCTAGAAATATCTTTTAAAGCCTGTGCAACTTGTTGTACTTGTTGCGCTCTTTCGTCTGCCTCTGCACACGACTCACCCATGGTTTTAACTGTTTGCGCTGCTTCTGATTGTAACTTATCTATTGTGCGACGTATTTCATCGGTAGAGGCATGAGTTCGGGTTGCTAAAGTACGTACTTCATCAGCAACAACGGCAAACCCTCGGCCTGCTTCACCTGCACGGGCAGCTTCAATGGCTGCATTAAGTGCTAATAGGTTTGTTTGTTCAGCAATACTGCTGATCACCTCAAGTACTTTGCCCACTTCAAGCGTTTGCTCTTGCAGTTGTCTCACTTGATCTGCCGCTTGGCGTACATCTTCAGCTAGTTGATTTATACTGAGTTCGGTTTGCTCTGCAACCTGCATGCTTTGCTGTGCTAGCTCATTACTGTTCTCAGATTTTTCTTGAGCAAAATGTGTGGTGTTTCTTACCTCGTTTGAAGAGCTTTCAAGTTCATTAATTGCTGCGGCTACCGAGTCGGTGCTTTTCTTTTGCTCTAAAATAGCGCGCTCAGTAGTATCGGCAGAAGTATAAATTTTCTCTGCTGAATGAATAAGCACTTTTGAAGAGTGAGATACCTGAGCAATGTTATCTTTAAACGTGGCAATCATTTGATTAAAGCTGGTGGCAAGCCAGCCGAGTTCATCTTCGGCGTTATCTTCAATGCGTAAGGTTAAATCTTTATTGGTAGTAGCTAAGTGCATTGCATGGCCTAGCTTTTTAAGGCGCACTATAAATATTTTTCTAAACATTATACCTAGCAGCACAAAGGCAATAATAAAAATAGTAGAAAGTAGGCTGGTGGTTATTAATGTGTTGTAAGTTACCTCACTATCAATATCAGCTAAGGAATAGCTAATTTTTACCACACCTAGTACATCGCCTTCTTGCGCTTGATGGCAGCCTAAGCAGTTTGTACCTTTGTAGTCTGTACTAGCAAACATAGGGCGAAGATAGGTCATACTGCGATTATTATTGCTTTGCTCTATAAATAAACTTTCTTTGCCTCGCAGCGCTTCGCGTTCACTATTATTACTCGCTGTTTGGTTTTTATTGCCTGGTCCATACAGCTTATTGACTATGTCAGAGCGAATAATATGAGCGTCTTCAATATTAGGATGTTTACGAAGCTTTTGGCTCAATAACTCTCGATTAGCCATAGTACCCGTTAGCATCATGGTGTTTATTGAATCAAAATAGTTATCGGCAAGTAGCTTAATATTTTCTGCCACCGTATCTTGTGCGAGCGTGCGCTGTTGACTCGCACTACTAAAAATACTGGCTATGAGTACAATAATGCCGGTTAACGCTAACAAAGCATAAATTTTATGTTGGATTGATTTCACACGCGCCACGCTTTTCTAACTATTTAATAGGGTATTATCTCTATTTTAGAAAAGCGGGTTTTGACTTAGCGCAAATAATCCCCAATTAAAAAGCGGGGTAAATTAATGCTGATTAATCATATGACTGGCAAGCTGTGCCAGTGATTGGCGTAAACCTTCGCGTAAAACGGGGTTATCAATTTCTATGTCTAAGGTTTTATTCATGCAATACATCCACTGATCACGTAAATCTTGATCAATAGGAAATGGCATATGGCGTTTGCGCAGCATTGGATGGCCATGTTTTTCTACAAATAAGTCAGGGCCACCAAGCCAACCCGATAAAAACTCAAAAAATACTTGGCGAATTCTATCTAATGGTTGAGGATGCATATCATATAACGGTTTAGCGTATTCATCGCTGGCCATTATGTCGTAGAATCTATTGGCAATTGCACGCGTGGGCGCTTCTCCGCCGATGATTTCATACGGGGTTTTCTCTGGCGTAGGCGCTTGAGTGGTTGTAGACGGCTTTGATCTTGAAAAGAGTCTTTTAATCATAGTTTTATCATCGTTAATAGGCAGTACTAAAACTGCAAAGAGGTTGTTTAAAATGGACAAATATGCGGTTTTTGGAAATCCAATCAAACATTCAAAATCTCCCAGCATACATCAGCAGTTTGCTAAGTCATTGGGAGAGCAAATCGACTATAGCGCAATCTTAGCACCTATCGATGAGTTTGAAAAAACAGTCGCGACTTTTTTTGAGCAAGGGGGCAAAGGCGCAAATGTCACTGTTCCTTTTAAAGAGCAGGCCTTTGCTTTAGCCGATGAACTAACCACAGTTGCTAAACTTGCAGGCGCAGTAAACACCCTTAAAAAGCGCGATGATGGTACCTTACTCGGTGATAACACCGACGGCATAGGCTTTGTGAACGATTTACTAGCGAATAAAGTAATAATAACAGATAAACGCCTGCTGATCATTGGTGCAGGTGGCGCTGCCCGTGGTGTTATTTTACCTTTACTTGAGCATCAGCCTAAAGAAATCATTATCGTTAATCGCACGGCACACAAAGCCCAAACATTGGCAAAACTCTTTACTGGGCACGGTAATGTTTCGGGGTATGGTTTTGACGACCTTCCTTCTGCCGATTATCATTTAGTTATTAACTCAACCTCAAGTAGCATGAATAACGAGTTACCTGCGTTAAGCGAAAAGCACTTAAGCGCATGTGAAATGGCTTATGATATGTTTTATGCGACGCAAAATACGCTATTTATGAATTGGGTGAGCGAACACAATAAAGCGGCTAAGCTATTAGATGGCAGTGGCATGTTAGTAGGGCAAGCTGCACAAGCTTATTATGTATGGCGAAATAAAATGCCGGACATTGTTCCCGTTGTTATTGCATTAAAGCAGGGAGTACTTAAATGAATCAAGCAATACAGTTTATAGACCGACTCGAATTTAGAGAGCCAACTCATCAATTAGTTTTTTTTGCACAAGTAAGCGGAATGCTAGTTGAGTGTGTGATTGCTGTAAGTAGTTTAAATTTAGCCGATGAGAGTCATGCAACGCGTTATTTTGAACAATATCGATTTGATTATGAAGAGCGTGCCGAGCAGCTAATCGAAGACGAAAGCTATAACTCGGCAGGGCAAATAGAAGTGAGCTTACTTAATTAAGCAAAAAGTTGTGGTTATTTCGCGTCTTCAGCTAAGTATTCATCTTTAAGCTGCACGTAATTATCGGCAGACACTTTTAAAAAGCTCAGCTCTTGATCTGTTAAAGGGCGGGCTTGTTTCGCTGGGCTACCTACATACAAATAGCCAGACTCTAAACGCTTATTAGGAGGTACTAAAGCACCACCACCAATAATCACCTCGTCTTCTACAATTACGTTATCCATAATAATAGCGCCCATGCCCACGAGTATGCGGTTACCTAGAACGCAGCCATGCAGCATTACCTTATGACCCACGGTAACATCATCACCAATAATAAGTGGGTAACCCTCAGGATTGCTTTTAGTCGCTCTTGATAAATGTAAAACACTGCCATCTTGTATATTAGTACGCTTTCCGATACGAATATGATTAACATCACCACGGGCAGCAACTAGTGGCCATACACTACTATCATCACCTAGGGTGATATCACCGACTAATACAGACGACTCGTCTATATAAACAGAATCATTAAACGCAGGAGTTATTCCTTTATAAGAACGTATTGCCATATAAGCACCTTTAAATTAAACAATATGAATAGTATCAGTGTAACAGTAGCGCTTATTTAAGTACCAGCAAAGCCTGATTTGATTATAAAACTAGCTGTTTCATCTGTTTTAGCTCAGATACTGACCGAACAGTGTGTTTTTTTAGTTTTTCTTTAAAAAAGTACTTGCGTAAAAATCTGTTCTCCCTATAATGCGACCCCACTGAGACGGCAGAGCGCAACGCATAGCGAGGCATGAGCTACTCAGAGAGTTAAGTAAAACTTAAGTTTAAATCATCGCAAGAAAGTTTAAAATTAAGTGTTGACTCGAAAAATAAAGGATGTATTATACGCATCCCTAGCGACAACGTCGCAACGTTCTTTAACAATATAAAGCAATCATCTGTGTGGGCACTCGTACAGATTGAGTTCTAACAGCCAAGCTACTTCGTTCTTTATTGAGCAAGTAACGAGGCAGGCAAATTTAGAGTCTCAATTGAACTGAGTGACCAACAGAATAGTTACTTCGGTAATTATTCAGCACAGTCAATTCAATATCGAAAGATATTAAATAAATTCAGAATTCATTGAGCTGTCGAAAGACATAAAACTTTTTAATTGAAGAGTTTGATCATGGCTCAGATTGAACGCTGGCGGCAGGCCTAACACATGCAAGTCGAGCGGTAACATTTCTAGCTTGCTAGAAGATGACGAGCGGCGGACGGGTGAGTAATGCTTGGGAACATGCCTTGAGGTGGGGGACAACAGTTGGAAACGACTGCTAATACCGCATAATGTCTACGGACCAAAGGGGGCTTCGGCTCTCGCCTTTAGATTGGCCCAAGTGGGATTAGCTAGTTGGTGAGGTAATGGCTCACCAAGGCGACGATCCCTAGCTGGTTTGAGAGGATGATCAGCCACACTGGGACTGAGACACGGCCCAGACTCCTACGGGAGGCAGCAGTGGGGAATATTGCACAATGGGCGCAAGCCTGATGCAGCCATGCCGCGTGTGTGAAGAAGGCCTTCGGGTTGTAAAGCACTTTCAGTCAGGAGGAAAGGTTAGTAGTTAATACCTGCTAGCTGTGACGTTACTGACAGAAGAAGCACCGGCTAACTCCGTGCCAGCAGCCGCGGTAATACGGAGGGTGCGAGCGTTAATCGGAATTACTGGGCGTAAAGCGTACGCAGGCGGTTTGTTAAGCGAGATGTGAAAGCCCCGGGCTCAACCTGGGAACTGCATTTCGAACTGGCAAACTAGAGTGTGATAGAGGGTGGTAGAATTTCAGGTGTAGCGGTGAAATGCGTAGAGATCTGAAGGAATACCGATGGCGAAGGCAGCCACCTGGGTCAACACTGACGCTCATGTACGAAAGCGTGGGGAGCAAACAGGATTAGATACCCTGGTAGTCCACGCCGTAAACGATGTCTACTAGAAGCTCGGAACCTCGGTTCTGTTTTTCAAAGCTAACGCATTAAGTAGACCGCCTGGGGAGTACGGCCGCAAGGTTAAAACTCAAATGAATTGACGGGGGCCCGCACAAGCGGTGGAGCATGTGGTTTAATTCGATGCAACGCGAAGAACCTTACCTACACTTGACATACAGAGAACTTACTAGAGATAGTTTGGTGCCTTCGGGAACTCTGATACAGGTGCTGCATGGCTGTCGTCAGCTCGTGTTGTGAGATGTTGGGTTAAGTCCCGCAACGAGCGCAACCCCTATCCTTAGTTGCTAGCAGGTAATGCTGAGAACTCTAAGGAGACTGCCGGTGATAAACCGGAGGAAGGTGGGGACGACGTCAAGTCATCATGGCCCTTACGTGTAGGGCTACACACGTGCTACAATGGCGCATACAGAGTGCTGCGAACTCGCGAGAGTAAGCGAATCACTTAAAGTGCGTCGTAGTCCGGATTGGAGTCTGCAACTCGACTCCATGAAGTCGGAATCGCTAGTAATCGCGTATCAGAATGACGCGGTGAATACGTTCCCGGGCCTTGTACACACCGCCCGTCACACCATGGGAGTGGGTTGCTCCAGAAGTAGATAGTCTAACCCTCGGGAGGACGTTTACCACGGAGTGATTCATGACTGGGGTGAAGTCGTAACAAGGTAGCCCTAGGGGAACCTGGGGCTGGATCACCTCCTTATACGATTTAGAACTTATTTGTTCGTAGTGTCCACACAGATGATTGTTAATTGTAAAGAGAACAACACTTATTGTTTGGGTCTGTAGCTCAGCTGGTTAGAGCGCACCCCTGATAAGGGTGAGGTCGGTAGTTCAAATCTACTCAGACCCACCACTTCTTCTTAATACTTCGTTGTAAGCTTCGTTGTTTAGTGAACTAAACGGCCTCAACTTACACTTTGTCTTAAAAAGAAGTCGGTATACAAACAGTAAGACCAGCATATGTGGGGCTATAGCTCAGCTGGGAGAGCGCCTGCCTTGCACGCAGGAGGTCAGCAGTTCGATCCTGCTTAGCTCCACCACTTTACTTCTTAAAAATAAATATTCTTTTATCGGGTAGCACAATCACCTGAGAATAGAGTGTGTTTAATTTTGAGAAGTTTTTGATTCTCTGCTCTTTAAAAATTTGGAAAAGCTGATAATAAAATTTGTATGAATAACATTGTTATTTGTACAGAGTTTTCAAAAGTAAAAAAGAATGATAGCAGTATCATTCAGTGCCATTTAATAAACGTTTAACGTTTGTTGATTGGTATCTACTTTAGTATTCAATATTAACTTCTGGCGAAGTTAAACTGTCACAAAACAAAGACCCGTTTGGGTTGTATGGTTAAGTGACTAAGCGTACACGGTGGATGCCTTGGCAGTTGGAGGCGATGAAGGACGTATTAACTTGCGATAAGCCTAGTCAAGCTAGTAAAAAGCACTTGAGACTAGGATTTCCGAATGGGGAAACCCACCTGCTTGCAGGTATCGTTAACTGAATACATAGGTTAACGAGGCGAACGCGGAGAACTGAAACATCTAAGTACCCGTAGGAAAAGAAATCAACCGAGATTCCGATAGTAGCGGCGAGCGAAATCGGAACAGCCCTTAAGCTTATTATGTGTTAATGGAAGGCTCTGGAAAGTGCCACGATACAGGGTGATAGTCCCGTACATGAAAATGCATTTTAAGTGAAATCGAGTAGGTCGGAGCACGTGAAACTTTGACTGAATATAGGTGGACCATCATCTAAGGCTAAATACTCCCAACTGACCGATAGTGAACCAGTACCGTGAGGGAAAGGCGAAAAGAACCCCTGTGAGGGGAGTGAAATAGAACCTGAAACCGTGTACGTACAAGCAGTAGGAGCCCACTTGTTGGGTGACTGCGTACCTTTTGTATAATGGGTCAGCGACTTATATTTTGTAGCGAGGTTAACCGATTAGGGTAGCCGTAGGGAAACCGAGTCTTAACTGGGCGAATAGTTGCAAGGTATAGACCCGAAACCCGGTGATCTAGCCATGGGCAGGTTGAAGGTTGAGTAACATCAACTGGAGGACCGAACCCACTAACGTTGAAAAGTTAGGGGATGACCTGTGGTTAGGAGTGAAAGGCTAATCAAACCGGGAGATAGCTGGTTCTCCCCGAAATCTATTTAGGTAGAGCCTCGGACGAATACTTACGGGGGTAGAGCACTGTTAAGGCTAGGGGGTCATCCCGACTTACCAACCCTTTGCAAACTCCGAATACCGTAAAGTAATATCCGGGAGACACACGGCGGGTGCTAACGTCCGTCGTGAAGAGGGAAACAACCCAGACCGCCAGCTAAGGTCCCAAAGTCATAGTTAAGTGGGAAACGATGTGGAAAGGCCCAGACAGCCAGGAGGTTGGCTTAGAAGCAGCCATCCTTTAAAGAAAGCGTAATAGCTCACTGGTCGAGTCGGTCTGCGCGGAAGATGTAACGGGGCTAAACTATGCACCGAAGCTGCGGATTCAAAATTTATTTTGAGTGGTAGGGGAGCGTTCTGTAAGCGGTTGAAGGTGTACCGGGAGGTATGCTGGACGTATCAGAAGTGCGAATGCTGACATGAGTAACGATAATGCGGGTGAAAAACCCGCACGCCGGAAGACCAAGGGTTCCTATCCCATGTTAATCAGGGTAGGGTAAGTCGACCCCTAAGGCGAGGCCGAAAGGCGTAGTCGATGGGAAACGGATTAATATTTCCGTACTTGGTATAATTGCGATGGGGGGACGGAGCAGGCTAAGCAAGCATGGCGATGGTAGTCCATGTGAAAGTGTGTAGGCTAGCGACTTAGGTAAATCCGGGTTGCTGTTAGGCTGAGACACGAGACGAGTCACCAAGGTGATGAAGTTGCTGATGCCATACTTCCAGGAAAAGCCTCTAAGCTTCAGATTATACCGAATCGTACCCCAAACCGACACAGGTGGTCAGGTAGAGAATACTAAGGCGCTTGAGAGAACTCGGGTGAAGGAACTAGGCAAAATCGTACCGTAACTTCGGGAGAAGGTACGCTCCGATTGGTGATGAGACTTGCTCTTTAAGCTGATTGGAGCCGCAGTGACCAGGTGGCTGGGACTGTTTATTAAAAACACAGCACTGTGCAAAATCGCAAGATGACGTATACGGTGTGACACCTGCCCGGTGCCGGAAGGTTAATTGATGGGGTTATCTTCGGAGAAGCTCTTGATCGAAGCCCCGGTAAACGGCGGCCGTAACTATAACGGTCCTAAGGTAGCGAAATTCCTTGTCGGGTAAGTTCCGACCTGCACGAATGGTGTAACCATGGCCACGCTGTCTCCACCCGAGACTCAGTGAAATTGAAATCGCAGTGAAGATGCTGTGTACCCGCGGCTAGACGGAAAGACCCCGTGAACCTTTACTACAGCTTGGCACTGAACATTGAACCTACATGTGTAGGATAGGTGGGAGACTTAGAAGCAGAGACGCTAGTTTTTGTGGAGTCGTCCTTGAAATACCACCCTTGTAGTTTTGATGTTCTAACGTTGGCCCCTGAATCGGGGTTACGGACAGTGCCTGGTGGGTAGTTTGACTGGGGCGGTCTCCTCCCAAAGAGTAACGGAGGAGCACGAAGGTTGGCTAAGTACGGTCGGACATCGTACGGTTAGTGTAATGGTAGAAGCCAGCTTAACTGCGAGACAGACACGTCGAGCAGGTACGAAAGTAGGTCATAGTGATCCGGTGGTTCTGAATGGAAGGGCCATCGCTCAACGGATAAAAGGTACTCCGGGGATAACAGGCTGATACCGCCCAAGAGTTCATATCGACGGCGGTGTTTGGCACCTCGATGTCGGCTCATCACATCCTGGGGCTGAAGTCGGTCCCAAGGGTATGGCTGTTCGCCATTTAAAGTGGTACGCGAGCTGGGTTTAGAACGTCGTGAGACAGTTCGGTCCCTATCTGCCGTGGGCGTTTGAGAATTGAGAGGGGTTGCTCCTAGTACGAGAGGACCGGAGTGAACGAACCGCTGGTGTTCGGGTTGTCATGCCAATGGCATTGCCCGGTAGCTACGTTCGGAACTGATAAGCGCTGAAAGCATCTAAGCGCGAAGCAGGCCTCGAGATGAGTTCTCACTAGACTTTTAAAGTCTCTGAAGGGCCGTTGAAGACTACAACGTTGATAGGCAAGATGTGGAAGTGGTGTGAGCCATTAAGCTAACTTGTACTAATTACCCGTGAGGCTTAACCATACAACGCCAAACGCGTTTTATGTGATAGTTTAAGCGCAGAAGTTAATATAACTAAAGTAGATACTTGAAGACTTTTATTATCAGAAATTCCAAATTTTAGTAAGCTTGATTAAATCGAACTTACACCAAATTTGCTTGGTGACAATAGCGTTTTGGACCCACCTGACCCCATGCCGAACTCAGTAGTGAAACGAAACAGCGCCGATGATAGTGTAGCATTTGCTATGTGAAAGTAGGACATTACCAGGCTCCAAATTAAAGAAAGCCCGACTAGAAATAGCCGGGCTTTTTTACGTCTGCAGGAAAGTGAAAATGCAGGTTCGAGGTGAAAGGCACCAGTTAAAAGGAAGAAACAATACCAATTTGCTTAATTAAGCGGTCTATTTTGAGGTAGGAAAAACGGGTTGATAGCTAGGCAAAAAATTCGCTATTTAGTTGTTCTAAATGAGAGTTTTTTAACACAGATAGCGACACGTTTAGCCCCGCAAAATGATTGAGTATTATTGCGGATTGGTATAATAGCCAAAAGCCACCTTCATGCCTTCATTATGACTCTCCACGCCGTTCTGCCACGACATGCTACTGCGCTGTCGCTAAGAAGTAGGACAGTTACTCTAAAGACAAGTCAGTGTTAAGCCCTCAGTTATAAGTTTTGAAGTATTATCATCAGCATTCTCCCTTTACTGATCTCAGTTATTCTCCTTGCACCTTTAAACTAGTCCCTAAATTATCATCTTGTTGCAATTTCATTGTTGGTTTAATAACTGTCCTGTGTAAAACTATCTAGGATAATTTAGTAAATCAGGTGACATGAATGTCGAATATAAAAGCTTGGAAACTTCTCAGCCTGTTTTGTTTGTTTACAGCACTGATTGGTTGTCAATCTAAAGAAGAACAGCTACAACAAACAATTCAAGAGTCCATTAAAAAGGCCGATGTCGAGCTTACTCAGCTTGGTAAAGCACTTGATAATGGTAGTATACGTAATGCGATTATTCTTAAAGAATACAGTCGTATCCTTAAACAACAGCAACCTGAACTCAGTAAGGTTGTTGATGTAGTTAGCCTTGATGCCACACGCCAGGGAGCCCTTTATAGTGGTTTAACCCAGCGCCTTGATGACATTAAGGGGAATTACTTAATTCCTCCTTACGAAGACACTTTATACAATATTGATTTATTGCGTGAAGCCGCCAAGCCAACGTTATTTTCTGATGCCTTAACCGATCCTATTAATATGCTTGCGGATATGTCGAATGGTTCTTTGGCACGAGTTGGTGCTATAAGCCAAAAAGCTGAAGGCGAAGGGGTCGGTAACCAAATGGTAGGTAATCCTAACTATGGTAATTGGCAAACGAATAGTAGCGGTATTAGCTTTTGGCAATGGTACGGCATGTACCGTATTTTGGGTGATGTATTTGACCGAGTTGAATACGGAAGTTGGAGTAAACGCCGTAAGTATAGTTACTACAATGACTATGGTCGTACTCGTTACTCAAGCCCTAAACAAATAAAAACCCAAAGTGCATTAGAAACACGTACACGACAATCTTACCAACGCCAAGGCAAGCAGTTCACTAGTCCTTATGCGAGTAAAAAAACAGGTGCATCAGGTTTGAGTCGCAGCAGTTATACGCCGCCTAAAAGTCGCAGCAGTTACTCAAGAGCGAGTAGTTATAGCAATAATTCAGGGTCGGTTCGTAATAGCAGTAGCAGAACCTCGCGCGGCGTAAGTCGTGGTAAGTAAAGAATAACGTTGGAGTTAGAATAATATGTATGAATTTAATGGAATAACTATGTGGTCTTTGCAAGCACTGTCTGTGGACTTTGCAATTATCATCTTACTGTTTGTGAGCTTAAAGTATATTAAAGGTTGGGTATCTAATTTACACGCCAATGATGAAATTACCGAGCGCGATAACTTTGCATTTGGAATAAGCTTTGCCGCTGGTTTGGTAGCACTTGCGATTGTGTTAACGGGCGTGAGTAGTGGTGCGTTTGCTGCTACGTTACAAAAAGAAGCTCTGTTAATGCTTGGCTATGGTGCATTAGCAATTCTGCTTATAAAGCTGGGTCACTTTTTTCAAGATAAAGTGGCGCTGCGTAAAGTGAGCTTACATAACGAAATAGTCAAAGGTAACGTTACTGCGTCAATTATTGATTTTGGCCATGTAGTAAGTGTTGCAGTGGTTATCCGCTCAGCCCTATTGTGGGTTGCTACTGAAGGTTGGCATGGCATTCCTATTGTTATTGCTGCGTTTGTAATTGGTAGTGTGGTATTGCTGTTAGTAAGCCAATATCGCGTGCAGTTATTTAAGCGCACCAATAAAAGTGGCGACTGCCTACAACAGGCTATTATTGATGGTAATTTAGCAGTAGGTGTTCGTTATGCAGGCTTTTTAATTGGTAGTGCATTAGCCATTACTGCTGCAACAGGCATTGCTCTTTATGCTGCTGACAATATTAATGCGAGTTTACTTTACTGGGCGCTAAGCGCCGTTGTTTGTTTGGTTGCTTTCATTTTACTGCACTTACTGACGATTAAAATCATTCTTGCTGGCTGTAATATTTCAGATGAAGTGAATCGTCAAAAGAATGTGGGTGTTGCCGCTATTTCTGCAGCTGTGTCATTTGCTGTCGGGATCACTATGGCCACACTACTGGGTGCATAATCACGTGTCATCAACTCAAGCTTCCCCAAGTAAATTTAATTTACTTGGGCATGATATTTTACTGATCACTGTTATGGCCGTACTCGCAGGATGCGGCCTTATTTATGAATACTTACTTTCTCATTATGCTGGCCGAGTACTCGGCTCAGTTGAGAGTGCAATTTACGCCATGATAGGCACTATGATTGTAGCTATGGGGATGGGTGCATTTTTAGCGCGTTGGTTTAAAGATGCCTTCACCGCATTTGCTTGGCTAGAGAGTATTATTGCGCTCATAGGTATGGGCTGTATATTAGCCATTGCCAGCATTATTGCCGTGAGTTATTCACTCCCTCATTTATTCTCAAGTATTTTTAATATTCCACCTGACGTTATTCTTAATGGTTACGTGTTTCAAAAGCTGCAAGAGTGGTCTCGCTTTTTACCTTATGTATTTGGCTTAATATTAGGGCTATTTATTGGTATGGAAATACCGCTTATTGCGCGTATTCGCCAGCATGTTTATGGGCGTTTTTTAGAAAATAACGCCGGCACTATATATGGGGCTGACTATATTGGCGCTGGTATTGGCGCGGCAATTTGGGTGAGCATTATGCTCGCGATGCCAATAATGCAAGCCGCCGCTTGGACAGCGCTATTTAACATTATTGCCGGACTTGCCTTTTTATGGCGTTACCATAGCTATGTACGCTTTGCTAAGTTGCTATTGGTTTGCCATATATTACTGCTGGTGTTATTCGCTTTTATTTTGCAGTTTGGTAGTAGCTGGATGGATAACCTAAGTAACGTACTATACAAAGATAAAGTTATTTACTCTCAGGCGACTAAGTATCAACATGTGGTGCTAACAGAGCGTTTAAGTAAAAATCAGCCTCAGCCAATTACTGATCTATATTTAAATGGTCGTTTGCAGTTCTCTAGTGTAGATGAGCAAATATATCACTCAATGCTTGTTTATCCTGCAATGCTCGCATCTAATCGTCATGACCGTGTTTTGATTATTGGTGGCGGTGACGGATTAGCCATGCGTGATGTATTAAAGTGGCCAGTCAAAGAAGTCACACTAATTGATTTAGATGGCCAGCTACTGAATTTATTTGGCCATGAAGACGATAAATTCACACCGCCAGAAGAGATTAAACAGCGGTTGGTAGCACTCAATAATGAATCGATGCATGACCCGCGAGCAAATATTATTGTGGGCGATGCATTTTTAGAAGTCGAAAAGCTACTGGATCAGTCAAAGCAGTTCGATACTATTTTAATTGATTTGCCAGACCCTAATCACCCTGATCTTAATAAGATGTACAGCGATTACTTTTATAATCATGTACGCCAATTATTAGCGCCTGATGGTGCTATGGCGGTACAGTCAACATCGCCTTATCATGCGAAAAAGGCATTTTTAAGTATTGCTAAAACGGTGAAAGCCGCAGGTTTTGATTATGTAGAGCAATATCAGCAAAACATTCCTTCGTTTGGTCAATGGGGATGGACTATTGCGACTAAAATGGGGCAATCACCTAGTGCCCGTATTAGCAATATAACTGATATGCCAGTGCCATCTCGGTGGATTAGTAAAAAATATTTATTAGCGAGTTTTGCATTTCCTAATAACTATTTTGAACAAGTGAACGATATTGAAGTCAATAGGTTAGGTTCTGGTCGCTTGTATGATTACTACCGAGCAGCTTGGCAAATAGAAAGTGAATTGTATAAAAATTAATAAAACATGGTTGACATAATATGTCTGCCGTGCGAATCTTAACTCAGACATAATATGTCAAACGACGAAAAGGCAGAGACATGGAATTAAATGAACTTTCAATAAAATTAGCGTCTTTTGAAACCGAGGGTGCTAACTTTGAGTCTTTCTTGATTGCCAATCCAGGTGAGCAAGATGTTTTACAAGTCATTGTTGATGGAAATGACGAGCTTCCAATTTTTGTTACTCAAACACAAGAGCAATTACTATGTATTAGCTACTTGTTTGACGAAGATGAAGTAAAAAGTGAATTACGCAACGAGTTAAACGAAACACTACTGCGTTTAAACGTGCCAATTCCACTGAGTGCATTTGCTAAGATCGATAATAAATACGCGATTTTTGGTGCACTGTCGGTAAATTCATCTCTAGATGATGTTACCCACGAACTAGTGACATTAGCTGATAACGCTATAGATGCACTAGAAGCCGTGACCTTATATTTAAACGATTAGTAGCTAGTTAGTGGAGTTAAGATTATGAGTATTTTAAAAAAATTATTTACAGCAGTACGTGGCGGCGCACGTGAAGCAGGCGAAGCAATTGTTGATGCCAATGGTATTCGTATTTTTGAGCAAGAAATTGCTGATGCACAAAATGCGTTACACCGTGCTAAAAAAAGCCTAACAGAAGTGATGGCTAAAGAAATGCAAACTAAGCGTAAAATTAGCGCAGTAGATGCATCAATTGCTGAGCATGAAGCTTATGCAGGTCAAGCCCTTGAAAAAGGGAATGAAGCATTAGCATTAGAAATTGCAGAAAAAATTGGTGACTTTGAAGCTGAGAAAGCTGAGCACGAGCAAGTGTTAGCGGGCTTTAGTAATCACATAGTGACTTTGAAGCAGCAAGTAAAAGATGCTGAAAAATCAATTAAGGAAAATCAGCGTCAGCTTACTATGGTTAAAACCACAGAAAGCGTTCAGCAAGCGACAATGGCTGTAAACAGCACGCTTAATACTAATAATTCATCAATGACATCGGCGCGTCAGTCGCTTGAGCGTATTAAGCAACGCCAACAAGACCGTACTGATCAATTAGGTGCTGCAAAGTCTCTAGAAGCAGATGTTAATGGCGACGATTTAAAAGCTAAAATGGCTGAAGCAGGTATTGGTGATACGAATCCAAAAAGTGCTGATATTTTAGCGCGCATTAAAGCGAAGCAAAATAGCTAACATTTAGAACCATATCAAAAAGGTAACCGAGTTTCGCTCCGTTACCTTTTTTGCTTACAGAGGCACCTTATATGTTTAATTTTTTCAAATCTAAAAAAAAGCCAGAACGTCAGCTTAATCATGCGAGTGACCTTAAAAAAGGCGACATGTTTACTGTCATTGATTCGTTTGCTTATCCTTCATGGCTTAAAGGTCAAACGTTGCGCGTTATTGATGTGCAAACGTATCAGTACCAACACAGCAGTGATACTGAATTTGTACTTGAAACTAACACTGGCCAAGTGGTGTTTTTACAAATAGAGCAAAATGATGGTGAACAGTGGGCAAACTTCTCTATAAAAATTCAGCGTGATGAAGTTGAAGAGATCTTTGGTCTTGATGAATTTGCGCGTATTTTTGATGAAGAGTCATTAACACATATCACGGTACAAAATACCCCTGAGCGTTTTATGCAATTTTTAGCGAAAAGCTATCAACAAAGTGAATCGCCTTATGTATGTTATTTTCATAATAAAGACTTTCGTGGCCAAACGCTGCCTCGCTATGAGCAAGAAGGTGGTGAACCCTGTGAAATGATTTGCTTAGCCTCTCCTGATGAAGGGCATAGCGTTAATATAGAGATTTGGGAGGGAGGTGAAACAGAAGTCTCACTGACGTTAACTCGCCCAATTAGCGATATTGTTGATTTGTTTCCTGGAGATGCCCAGTGAGTGATGCTAAAGACAAGTGGTTGCGCCAAGAGCAAGCTGTGCGCGCCACGCAAATGGCATTTGATTTGAGTAGTGAGGTACAAAAGTCGATAAAAAAACAAGCTATCGATCAAGAGCTCACTCCCTCAGATATGATCCGTAAAATTTTAGGTCTTGATGTAAAGTCTAAAAAAACACGGCAACGACTATCGTTTAATTTAAATGATGACGAAATAGCGCAATTGGCTAGCCGGTTTGAAGTGGCAGTAGATGATAAAAGAGCGGTAAAGCAACAGGTAGCAGAGTTACTCATTGAGCATACAAAAAAGACTAAGTAACCCTTTTGCCTTCTTTATGTAAAATACTTACACTGGGGCTATTATTTTCTAAAAAAGTGCCGCTGTGAATATCTTATTGATTGCCTACTTACTCATGTTTGCTTTATTTGGCACGGCGGCAAGCTACTTCGTGCGTTTTATATATGCTTACTGGGTACAGAAAAAAATGCCACTGGAATACATTTTTAAGGCAGGTGTGTGTATTTTCATGGTGGTGGTTATTTCGGTGTTAATACCACTATTAGATTAACACCGAAACGAACTGCTACTGGTAGTTAACTGTTTTACATTGATTATCAATACATAAAGAGTGGACTTCTAGCACTGGTGAACAGTCTTTGAACTCAAGCATTGCATTATCTAGTTGTTCTTGCTCGGTGATTTTTTGCGCTAATTGCTCTGCTTGTTCTTGAGAGTGATTTAATGTTGAGTACACAACATACTTACTCGGCCCCCCACAGACACGCGAGCCAACACCTAACACCTTACATTGATAGCTGGCTGTGCAGCTTTTATTACTTGTAAGCTCATTAAGTTGAGTATTTAAAACAGATTCACTCGCGTTTTGAGCTTTGCTTGATGTTAGTGCACTACTGCAACCGCTAAGCAGCATAGTCATAACAACACAGGTAGCTGATAGCTTAATTACGGATGACAAACAACTCATAATCTAATCCTTAAAATACACTTACCGCAGAGCCTTCAAGTTTAACACATTTATTTTCAACACACTGAGTGCTTGGCGCAGTTAAATGTTGGCAAATACTCATCATACCTTTTTGCGCATTATAGGTACTTTCCAATTGAGTGATAGTATCGCTTAGGGCTGAAACCTGCTCTTGGGGTGCGCTTTGTGTAGAGTACACAATGTAATCACTTGGTCCACCACAGGCACGGCTACCAACAGCACTGACTTTACACTGTGAACTAGTTGAACATTGTTTATCTGCTATGAGGTTATTTAATTTATTTTTTGCTGTTTTAATATCATCAAGCGACACTTCTTTTGCAGCATCAACCGGTAGTTGCTGTGCTATTTTATTTTGCTTATTTTCTTGTGGTAGTTTTTGTTGTGGTATCGGCGTAGACGTGTTTTCTACCGCATTGGTTTTAGTTTGCTCAGTTTCATTTGAGGTGGTTTCTAAGCAAGCTGTTAAGCAAAGCGGTAGCAGTAGAGCGAGTAATGGAGTACGCATAATCGTTCCTGATAGTGATGAATTATTCATCACTATCATACACGGTGCATCCATTACGGCAATAAAAACTCTACTATCAATATATTAAAGCGCCATTAATGGCGCTTTTACATTAACCCACCTTGGGTTAATTTAGCTGGATTGAGTAATGCCTCTAATTCTGAGCGAGATAGGTCAGTCTCTTGCTCGGCGATATCAATAATTGGCTTTGCTTGCTGGTAAGCTTGTTTGGCAATTTTTGCTGCTTTTTCATAGCCAATAACTGGGTTGAGTGCAGTAACTAAAATAGGATTTTTAGTCAGCGCTTTATCAATCTGTGCTTGATTAACTTTAAAGCTAGCAATGGCTTTATCCGCTAGTGCTTGCGCACTGTTAGCAAGTATCTCTGTACTTTGCAGGATATTATAAGCAATCACGGGTAGCATTACGTTAAGCTCAAAGTTGCCAGCTTGGCCTGCTACGGTAATTGTGGCGTCGTTACCGATTACTTGCGCACTAGCCATTGCAGCGGCTTCTGGGATCACCGGGTTCACTTTGCCAGGCATAATGGATGAACCAGGCTGCAATGCTTCAAGCTCTATTTCACCAAGTCCCGCAAGCGGCCCTGAATTCATCCAACGTAGATCGTTGGCTATTTTCATTTGCGCAACGGCATAGACTTTCAGCTGCCCTGATAAAGCCACAATGGCATCTTGCGAGCCAATATTATAAAAAAAGTTATCACTGGGGATAAAGTTAATCCCTACTTTTTCACTTAGCTGTTTGGCAAATAGCGTAGCAAATTGTGGATCGGCATTAATACCGGTGCCGACCGCTGTTCCCCCCTGAGCCAGCTCACAAACACGTATTAGTGCATGCTCAATACCGCTGGCTGCGTGCTTTACCTGCGATTGCCATGCGCTGAGTGTTTGCTCAAAGGTCACTGGCATTGCATCCATTAAATGAGTGCGCCCAGTTTTAACTATATGACCGATGTCTGCTTTTTTCTGCTCTAAGGCGTCGGCTAAGTTTGCTAGTGCTGGCAGTAATTTTTTATCAACACTGATAGCACTGCTTAAGGCGATTGCAGTGGGAATAACATCATTCGAGCTTTGTCCCATATTCACATCGTCGTTAGGGTGAATAGGTTGATTAGCATGTTTTGAAGCCAAACTTGCAATAACTTCGTTGGCATTCATATTTGAGCTGGTACCTGATCCCGTTTGAAAAATATCAACAGGGAAATGCTCATAATGTTTACCATCAATAATTTCTTGGCAGGCATGCTCGATTGCATTTGCTTTCGTTTTATCTAAATGGCCCAGCTTTAAATTGGTTAATGCTGCGGCTTGTTTTATATACGCTAAAGCAATAATAAATTGCTGTGGCATGGTGAGGTTGCTAATCGTAAAGTTATTAATGGCGCGTTGGGTTTGTGCTTTATAAAGTGCGTTAGCGGGTACGTCGAGTGTGCCCATGCTATCTGATTCTGTTCTAAAGTTACTCATTAGTACTCCTAAAAAAGAGAATATATGACATTAAACTACGCTATATAAAAAGATATGGTGCTGTTATTGCTATTTACAACGGTATAGTTAAAAAGTAGGGGGCGTCAAGGCAAGTTAACAAGTGGGATTAAAACTAAAAAGTCGACTTAAACGGATTTTAAGTCGACTTAAATAATGTATTTATATAAACGGCCAGTTATAAGGCTAAACAGAGTTTTAATTGTAGCCAAGAATAAATATTTGGTCTGTTTCATGTTTTTTTTGTGCCTTTTGAGTGTGTTTTACATGAGAAAGTAAGTCGATAACCGTTGCTCTACAATCTGTTTCATGACTCGTTTTATCTAGGCTTTTATCGGTAATTGCCATTACAGCGTCTACGGCGGTATAGGGTGAAATATACATAATGTTATCCTTTTGTCGTTTAGTACTCATTAAGTGAGTAATTTAATAAAAGCATATAGCGTACCAGCTCGGTAAATATAATTTAACGTATTGAAATTAAAATTATTTTATTATTTTGGTTAATTTACTCACGACAGAATAGCTGAAATTTGTTTTACTATTGTGCATTCATTTGCAATTTAGGTGCATCAGTATGACCAAACCGTTTTCACAAGCCTGCGAAAATAATAAAAATCATATACTTAAGGCTTTGCAGCCTGCATTGCAAAATGCAGGGTCGGTACTTGAGATAGGCTCGGGGACGGGTCAGCATAGCGTTTTCTTTGCCAAAAAATTGCCACATTTACAATGGTATACCAGTGATCGAGAGGTTAATCATCAAGGAATAAAGTTATGGCATGATGAGGTGCAACTGGCAAACTTGCATCCGCCTTTATTACTTGACCTAAACGATCCTTGGCCAGTAAATAAAGTGGATGCGATATATACTGCTAACACTTTTCACATAGTGAGCTGGGAGTTAATTACGCGTTTTTTTGCTGGAGTAAATCAGCACTTAAACCAGCAAGGGGTGGTGTGTGTATATGGCCCTTTCAAATATAAAGGGGAGTTTACCAGCCCCAGTAATAATGAATTTAACAGTTTATTGCAAAGTCGCGATCCACTTAGTGGTATTCGTGATTTCGAAGCGGTTGAGCAACTTGCAGTGCAATCTGGGCTTAAGTTACTTAGCGATACTGCGATGCCTGCAAATAATCAGTTACTCATTTTTAAACGGCAATAAAGAGCTGCATTGTTGTTTGTAAATGTCGATATGTTGGCATTCGCGTTCTAAGTAATCTGCAATAGCATGATTAAAATCGGGGTGAACAATGTGATGGGCAGAGTAAGTGGTTATCGGTTGGAAACCGCGTGCTATTTTATGCTCACCCTGAGCACCGGCATTAAAACAGTGAATATTATGCTTAATCGCATATTCAATGCCTTGGTAGTAACACAGCTCAAAGTGAAGAGAATCAATCTCTTCGCTTGCTCCCCAATAACGCCCATAAAGGGTATTGTCACCAATTAAACTTAATGTGGCGGCAATCACTTTATGGTCTTTTTTGGCTAGCATAATGAGCAATTTTTCAGCCATTAAGGCGTGTAGCAAGCTAAAAAAATCGCTGTTTAAGTAGCCTAAATGGCCTGAACGTTTTAAATAAGTACGTTGATAAAACTCACAAAAAAGCTGCATCACTGTTGTGGTGATTTGCTCACCTTGCAGCCATTCAATGGTGATATTTTGCTGTGTTATTTTAGCGCGTTCTTTTTTTACTGCTTTGCGCTTACGGGCATTAAAGGTTTTTAAAAAATCATCAAAGTCTTTAAATTCATTATTAAACCACTGAAACTGTACCCCGGTTCTCAGCATGGCACCTGTATCATTTAGCTGTGAGGCTTGTGCTTTATCGCAAAAGTTTATATGCCAGCCTGACCAGGCTTGTTTTGCGCAGTGGGTATTAAGTTGCTCTGTTATATACTCATACACTAGCTTTGGATTGCTATGCATAATACCTATTCTTTGTCCCTCAATCGGGCTAAAAGGAATACCGCACAGCCATTTAGGGTAATAATCTAAGCCATTTTTTTCATAAGCTTCAGCCCATGCCCAGTCAAATACATATTCACCGTAGGAGTGCGCTTTTAAGTAGCCAGGGGCAAGCGCAATGAGTTTATCGTCTTCATAAACGGCTAAGTGATGGGGCTGCCAACCTGTTTTTGCGCTTACACATTGGCTTTGTTCAAGTGCGTATAAAAAAGCGTGTTGAGTAAAAGGATCATCGCCAAAAAAATAATGCCATTGTGTTGCGTCAATTTGGTTGATGCTATTAAACCATTGATGTGAAAAGTGGCTCATAATGCTTTGCCTACTATTTTTTAAGTGGGTTGCTGATTAATTTTGGTAATAGTGCGACAGCCATATTTGGTTTTCTGTTTTCGATAAATCTTTATGGTTTATCTGGCGCAATATATTGAGATAGGCACTGTATAAGCTTATCGAGTTCGAGAGGTTTTGCAAGATGTTCGTTAAAACCAATTGCTAAGGCATTGGCTTTATCTTCAGGCATTACATCAGCAGTTAAGGCAATAATTGGTAATTGCTCAGTACTTTTAATTTGACGTATCAAGGCGGTGGCTTGGTAACCGTCCATAATCGGCATTTGGCAATCCATTAATACTAAATTGAAGTCATTTATTTTAACTTGTTCTACTGCTAATTCGCCATTTTCAACCAGTGTTGGTGTAATCCCTAAAGAGCTAAGCATTGCTTTTATGACTAATTGATTGACGCTGTTATCTTCTGCAACCAGTATTTTTAGTTTACTTAAGTCAACATGCTGGTGTATGTGCTTTGCCGTTACTTGTTGCGCTGCACATGTATTTAACTCGACAGACAGAGTAAAAGTAGAGCCCTTACCTGGCTCGCTTTGTACGCTGATATCTCCAGACATTAATAAGCTAAGTTCTTTTGCGATTGCCAAACCAAGCCCTGTGCCACCAAATTTACGTGATGTTGAGCTATCGGCTTGGGTGAACGCATCAAATAACTTACTTTGCTCTGATGGCGCAATACCGATACCCGAATCCTTAATAGTCAAGGTAATTTGACGACGTCTATCGGTGATCTCTTTGCTGTATGCGCTAACACTTACTTCACCTTCATAGGTAAACTTAATGGCGTTACTACATAGGTTTAATAAAATTTGCTCAATTCGCATAACATCACCTTCAAACCAAATATCGGTTGGTAATTGGTTATCAACTTTCCAGTGAATGCCTTTTTGTTCTGCGCTTTGCTCGAACATACTACTGATCCGAGCAAGAAGCGCATTTAAATCAAAAGGAGCGACTTCTAAGGTGAGCTTTTGTGATTCAATTTTAGAGATATCGAGTACATCATTGATTAAACTTAACAATGATTTAGACGCTAAATTAATTTTATTTAGATAACCGGTGAGGGTTTCAGCGCTATCTTCACTTTTAGCTAGAGTTGAAAAGCCAATCACAGCGTTAAGTGGGGTGCGAATTTCATGGCTCATATTTGCTAAAAATCGGCTTTTAGCCTGATTTGCTAAATCAGATTGCTGTTTAGCTTTAACCAGCGAGCGTGTGCGCTCTGCTACCAAGCGTGAGAGTGCAAGGTGCTGGTTATTAAATAACAGTAATATCAGTAAAATGAGTGAGCTGACAATGACCTGTAAAATAAGCAAAAAGAGTGTCATGTTATTAGTTTGATGCGGTAGAAATTCATCTTTAATGGTTAAATCAACCAGCCATGTTTGCCCTGCAAAATTAATCGTGATGGTTGTCAGTTTATTGCTTTTGGTCGGTATATTTTCGGCGTTTGAATAAAATGGATTGGTAGTATTAGCTTCATAAATAGCGATATTAAACATCTTATTTTGTGCTTGGGTAATCGACTGAGCAAGTATGTTTTTTACTAAAAATACACCTGTTGCGTAGCCTTTAATTGAGGCAACTTCGTTATTTTGTTGATACACAGGAGCAAATAATAAATACGCAGGTTCAGGTTGTTTTGCTTGAACTAACTGAATTATTTTAGTGCCCACAGGGCGATTTTTAATGCGTTGGTCGAGTAAAGTCTCACGGCGATCTTTACGAGAATTGAGATTAAAACCTATGGCAGATTGGTTTTCTGCAAAAGGAGCAATATAGGTAATAACCACCAATGGATCGTTGTTTGATAATGGCGCCCCTTTAATGCTCGGATCAAAGCTGTATGCAGTATAAACTTCATTGAGCTGTTTGTTAAAGTCACTGACCTGAGCCTGGTTAATTTTCCGGTTCCATGAAAATGCTTTAATAAATGAATGCTCAGCCAATAGTTGAGCACTGTAGCTATCAAACTCTTGCTTGCTTAAAGTCGGTGTTGATTGTATTTGGCTTGCAAGGCTTTGTACGGTTATTTGGCTGAGGTTTAAATTGCTCAGCAAACTGTTTTCAATAATAGATGTTTCGCGCTTAGCTATTTGTATCGCATTTGAATACGTCTCTTGGTTGTATAGCTTAGTGGTTAAAGCTACAGAGATAAATAACACCGAGCACACTGCAATAGTAGGTAATGGGGTAACATCATGGCGTTTAAATTTTGGTTGTAATAACGCCAATAAAAAGGGAGTTGCGATCAGTACGCCAAGAGAGTCACCAAGCCACCAAAAAGTAACGTTGTTCCAATGATTATCAATGCTGTAAGCAGGGTTAAACTGACTTAAAGCATAGACGCCAATATTGGCCGATATTAGGCTGACGACAATACCGACGACAAAAATAAAATAAATAATAGATTGGCGTTGTTTTAAATACAACGGATGGCCTAGCCAGTACTTTAAAAGAGCAGCGCCAATCATGCCTTGTAGCACGGCGCCTAAACCGATTAGCAGTACTTGTTGTAGTGTATTACCAATTAAAACCTGATCAGTGATTGGGTTATCACCGGTACTTAAATTAAAGGCGACAGAGGCAATAAATAATGCTGGGATAAAACGCCACCACCAGATAAAACAGCCAACTAGGGCAATACCTGCAGGGAGCCAGATAGGGATGACTTGTGATTGAAAGGCAAAATTAGTCAATAACTTACCAGTTGCAAAATACGCAACCGCAAATGATATGTAAAAAACAAAAGAACTGGATGTTGAACGAAAAATATTCACATGCATCCTTGTTAAATATTATTTTTATAGTGATATTTCAGTATAGCGAATCGGCACTAAATAGTATTATTTTTTAAAGTGGTAGCTGCTTTTTACTAAATGATTGTTTGAGTACTACCGTTGACTCTATATTGGCGATGCAGCTTAAGCTCCCCAGCTGGTGCTTTACAAACTGCTCATAGCTTTCTAAATCCTGAGAAATAATTTTCAGTAAATAATCGTGGCTACCTGAGATCACAGAGCACTCAAGTACATGGGCTAGCTTTTCTACATGCTGCTCAAATTGCTGTGCCGCACTCACCGAGTTTTGACTTAGTCGCACAAAGGCATAAACCAGCACATTAAGGTTGAGCGACTTAGGGTTAATGGCAGCGTGATAGCCCGTAATTACATGTTCCTGCTCAAGCTTTTTGATACGCCTAAGAGTTGGGGTGTCTGATAGGTTAATGGTATTGGCTAATTCAGAAACCGACATGCGGGCATGCGATTGTAAGGCAACCAGTAACTGCTGATCTTTTTTATCTAACATGACTATGGGATCTTATTAATTATTTTAATGTTGTTAGTGATTATTGCTAACTAAAGGTGTTTTTACTATTTTTTTTGGCGTTTTACCCTCAGGGGTTTTTGTTAGCATCAAAACATAATAATAACAGGGTGTAGTTATGAGTTCTTTTACTGCTAAGTTTGACCGTTGGATAAGATCAGAGTTTGTAAGCTTAAACTCGCAATTAGAACAGCTTTATTGGCAGCAAACCGATAAGGCTAATGTTGAGGGGATTGGTGATAGCTTAAAGCTGGCACTAAAGGAGCAAGGCAATGCGCTGATCAGCGATTTATTGGCCGAAGGCAATACCGACGAAGGATTTGATAGCGCATTCGACTTGCTTGGTAATGTTGGTTTGTTTATGGCTGCTTGTCGCAGGCATGAGATCACAGAGCCGAGCAGAGAAACAACCTCACCATTAGTTGAAGCATCGGCGCTTGCTATGCATATTGGTGCCTCTATAGGTGTAACGCCTCGTTTTGCTACCGCGCATCTAACCACGCATAATAAAGCCATTAATGGCACCTATAAGCGTTTTACAAATCTTGATGATGAAGCCCTTTTTTTAGATTACAACACCCAAGGTATTTTAGCGTATAAGCGCGCAAGCGATGCTTTACTAAAAACATTACCTTTGGGTATTTCTCACCCCGTTACAGCCGAACTACTTGAGGTGGTTAAAACGGCATTAATGGATGTAATAGCGTCGAATAACGCCTTATACACTCAGCTAGACACCGAACGTTTTTTTAATTGTGTACGTCCATATTACAAGCCTTACAGGGTAGGTAAAGAGGTTTACCGTGGTGCAAATGCGGGAGACTTTGCCGGTATTAATGTTATTGATATGCTGCTAGGGCTTTGCAGTGCCAATGAGCCGAGTTACTCGCAAATGCTGGTGGATAAATTTTTATATATGATGCCAGAGGATCAACAAATACTTCGTGAAGCCATGCGTATGCAAAGCCTAATGGATGATTTTTTAGAGGCCGAACAATATAAAAATACAGACTGGTTTCAAAAGCACGGCAAACTATTTATTCAAGTGTGTAAATTACATGGCGACACCGCTATCGGTCATCATAATCAGCTGGTGGAAAAGTTTATTGCTCAGCCATCACAGCACATGCAACAACAGCATATGAGTAAAGTAACCGCCAGTGGACCTCCTCTACCGGTACTGCTCGATTCATTAGCTAAGTTAAGAGATAGGCGTGCCGCGGCAAAGCGTGACGACATAAATACGCGCTTTGATGATTTAAACACGCTAAAACAGTGGATTAATTAATATGGCTAAAAATGATTTTTGTATGCCACAGGGTTGTTATTTATTAAGCCACTCTGTTGGCCGCCCATTAAAAACGAGCTTAGAAAATGCCACTGAACATTTTTTTACTCCTTGGCATGAAAGTGTAAAAGAGCCATGGCAACAGTGGTTACCCGCTATTGAAAGATTTACTGAGGTATTAGGGCAGCTGTTTAATGCGCCTTGTGAGCAATTTTGTCCTCAGGTTAATTTATCCAGTGGTTTAACTAAATTGGTTATGTCACACCCCGTATTTAATAAACCACAGTGTACGGTATTAATGGCGCAGGCTGACTTTCCCAGTATGGGGTTTGTAATGCAAAAAGCACTGCCTGAATGTGCAAAAATACGCTACATCCCTGAGCATGAAGACTTGAGTGATAGACAGGTATGGCAGCGATATTTAACTTCAGAGATTGATGGGGTCTTTGTTAGCCATGTTTATTCTAATACGGGTGTGCAAGCTCCCATAAACGATATTGTGGCGCTGAGTAAAGTCACGAATACACTCTCAATAATTGATGTGGCGCAATCGGCAGGGGTTATCCCTGTCGATCTAACGGCGTTAAATGCTGACTTTATGATTGGTTCAAGTGTGAAGTGGCTATGCGGAGGGCCTGGTGCGGCCTATTTATGGGTAAATCCAAAGCAAATAACACAATGTGAGCCAAAAGATGTTGGCTGGTTTTCACATCAAAACCCATTCGAGTTTGATATTTCGCATTTTCAATATAACGCTAAAACACTTAGATTTTGGGGCGGTACGCCCTCGGTACTTCCTTTTATCATTGCCGCTCATAGTATTGAATATATTGTTGAATTTGGCGTTGAACAAGTGAGATCGCACAACTTGATGTTACTTGAGTTAATTCAGCAGCAATTGGGCGCTTTTTTAATGTCACCTAGCGCTAAAGAGCAATGTAGTGGCACCGCTATTTTGCAGTTTTCTGAGCATCAGCAAAGTGTATTAACAGCATTAGAGACTGCAAAAATAAGTGTTGATGTGCGTAAACTCGGCATCCGTGTTTCACCTCACATATATAATACAAAGTCAGAGATACAAACATTTATTGATGTTGTGAAGCACATACTTAAGGTTGCTGACTAAGCTGCTGTTTTTTTTGAGTGAGTGCTTCTATTTGTTGTTGTGCTTGCTTGATTTGTGGGTCAAATCGCTGCTTAAGTGCCGCCGTTTCAGTGGTAATGGCATTCGCAATTGAGCTGGCCCCTAAGCGATTTGCTTTATCTTGGGTCATGTAATCGATTTGCTGTTTTTTTTGTGCGTATTCTTGTTGGTATTGTTTAATCTTAAGCTCAAGCTGCACAATATCACGCTCTATTTGTTGCACCGCTAGATAATCGTCAACAGAAGTATCGGCAACAGGCGTGTTTTCAGATTGTGGCGTATTTGTTTGCATGATGTTGACGTTTCTAAGCGTGATCACTTGAGCGTCTTCAGCGCAAGGAGTTTGACTAAAAGTAGGCACTCCTTTAATGGTACATTTATAAACCGTCACTTCATTTGCCATGCTAGCAGCACAGGCACCCAAACAACACAGTAGTAATATTAGCTTTGCCATGGTTAAACCTAAGCTGGTTTAAAGTACCATTTATAATGCACTAAGTTGTGACACCATACAATTTGTTTAATTTATTAGCATACGCTCGCGACTGCGTAATACAAAGTGCAAATTAATAGAGGCTATTAAAATTTAGGCACAAAAAACTACAATTAAGTGGCTTGTAATCAGTAATGGTGGAGAGGGAGGGATAGACTTACTTACATCCCTGTAATTAATCGCTGCGCGACGCTTGCAGCGGCCTAAAATGTTCCAGACATTTTATCGAACCCTGTCGAGAGTGCTCACCCTCCCTATTTCTTAACGGAGTTAAAATTTAGGCATAAAAAAACCACAATTAAGTGGCTTGTAATCAGTAATGGTGGAGAGGGAGGGATAGACTTACTTACATCCCTGTAATTAATCGCTGCGCGACGCTTGCAGCGGCCTAAACTGTTCCCGACACTTTATCGAACCCTGTCGAGGGTTCTCACCCTCCCAATTAGCAGCAAAGCTTATTTTTGGGCACAAAAAAACCACAATTAAGTGGCTTATATTCAGTAATGGTGGAGAGGGAGGGATTCGAACCCTCGATAGAGCTACAAACTCTATACTCCCTTAGCAGGGGAGCTCCTTCGGCCACTCGGACACCTCTCCGACGCATTATTCAGCGTGTTATCAATCGGAAAAAACCAATTAATACAAATAAGTGGTGGAGAGATAGGGATTTGAACCCTAGAGGGGCTATAAACCCCTGCCGGTTTTCAAGACCGGTGCATTCGACCACTCTGCCATCTCTCCACGTCGTGATGCAGGATAATACTTAGGTGAGTTGCCTGTGTAAATAGCAAAAAGATCGTTTGCTTAAAAAGTGAGCGTAAATGCGGTTTTTTTTGTAAATTATGAAAATTAAAGATGATTTTTAGCTATGAGGAGGGAGCTGGCAGCAAACAGATGGAGCTAAAGAAGAAACTTCATTTAGTGGTTGGGTGTTTGCTGCAACAATACAAAAATCATGGTTGGGTGATTATTTGTATTGAATTGCACCGCCAAGTGCTAATTTTTTTCCGTAACGGTTAAGTTTAGCTAACATTCTCGCTTTGCGATTAGTTGGTTTAACTGCAACGTGAGTTGTGGCTGTTTGGTTTAATGTATTAATTGGGTTCATTGTATTCGCTCCAAGGTTGTGTCTGTTGAAAACGTGTGCATTTTGCCCGTAGGTTGGTTAAAAATAAAGCGATAAAAATTGCTGGTGAAGTATTAGTTTTTTTAATCTGAAAGTGTTTTTTTGATTTGCTATTTAATGGCATTTTTTTTGATTTTGTATATTTATTCATTATAGTCGTGTGCTATATCACTTTTATACGGGGTTTTTTCAGTTTTTTTAATTTTAATATGTTTATAAATAGATTGTTTTGAATACTTATTCAGATTAAATTATTTTGTATTAATGGGGTGGGTTTTACTTCGTTAAAAGATTTAACATGCTATTTATAGGTGGTTAATTATTTATCAGAGAAGAGCATTAAAGAAACGATAAAAAAGAGTGTTGCTAGGCTTTTAAATTATAAAAAAAGTGCCTAGGTTACTAGGCACTTTGGAGTTAGTTGCGTTTTAAAACGCGTCTAACTGGGGATCGCACCGCCTCAAGAATTTAAAACTTAAAAAGAGGTGGTTTTAATATGTTGCAATTTGGGCTTACAATCATCAGCTCGGACGGCATTCTAAGTGATCTAGAGCGAAGTGAAGATTATACTTTGGTTTGTATTTTACTATGAAGCCACAAAATGCCTCTGCACGGCAAGAGCAGATCCGCTCAACAGTCTATTATTTGAGTTAAATGGGACTGGTGGGGGTAAAAACGCAAAATGCGGCATAGCTTAAAAGCAAATGCCGCAAAGGGAGATTAATTAAAATGCTGAGTAGTTAGTGCTGTTTTATAGTAAATAACTCATAGCCTTTTAATGCAGGCACTTGCGCAGCAAGTTGAGTTTCTTGTTGTGCGATTTCAACAAAGTCACCACACAGTGTATTTGCACGCTGTTCAAGTTTTTTTGCATGGAGCTCTACTTTTTCTTCTATTTGTGCGCCCATATTTTCCATGCGCTCTTCAAAGGCTTGCATGTCGCCACCTGAACCCATTAGCTCAGAGCCTAATGCTACTAAAATACTGCCCATTGATTGCATTACGGCCGACTCAACGGCAGTTTCTATTTGTTGTTCAAACTGCTGTTCAAAGTTTTCACCAAACTGAGTGAAGCTTTGCTGGCCCATGACAAATGTACCTTGTTGGTAAAAGGTACCCTCTACTTCTTGTTGAATATCGTCCATTAAGGTAGCAATGTTATCGAGGCCATCAATATTAAATGCATTGGCGACTTCTTCTAATGCAACGCCCGCAATTTTAACGCCATCAAGTGCAATGTTGGCTACTTCAGGTAATTGCGCACGTAAATTATCTGTGTAGTTGGTCAGTGCTTGGCGCTGAGCGCTATTTAATGCTACTTGCTCGCCATTGATCGACAACTCACCTTGAGTGGTAAAAGTCATACGTTGATTGTTGGCTTTAAAAATTTCTAATTCACTTGGCTTTATACGTACATCGTTTTTAAACTCAACTTTACATTCGTCGTTACTAAATGAAATTGAAGAGCTGTTATCGTTATGAGCCATGGCGACGGGGGCGCACATAATTGCGCTAACTAATAATAATTCTTTCATGTTTATTCTCTGTTTTTTGCTGATGATAATTAACTTATAACAAGTTTGGTGCCAATAGTTTTTAGTGTTTAAAAACAGTGGTTTGTGATTTTTAAGGTGCTTTGAAGTTGAAAGTAAAGTCATTGAAAAAGCTAAAATTTGGTCAAAATAACCAATAATCAAATGCTAATAAATAAAATTTATCGATACGATAAAAAACTCTCACTTTCCACAATTCAAATTTAGCGCTATTTATTCACAATACTGACACAGAGACTATTTAGGATAGCGATGTGGCTTTATTTTGACGTAAATTTGTACAATGAATTTGCGTTGAACATTTTAATTTCACCAATTATCGCGATACAAGAATCCGTAATTGGTCTCAAACACTTTATGGAGTGGGTTGTGGGTAAGACATTTAGTTACGATGCGCTAGATGATGATTTTGTTGAAGACGAATACGAAATGGTCGGGCGTAATCAACACGACAAGAAAAAGCAAAAGGTGAAAAGAAAGTTAGAGGATTACCTTGAGCAAAAACGCTTGCGTAAAAACCTAGGTGAAGATGACTTAAACGATTATATTGATTAGGTTGTCGCTAGTACAAATCAGTGCCGACATATTAGCTTTTAACTGCTACTTAGGTAGTATTTAAAGCACTGTGTGTTGGTAATAAAGAGGCTTTATGCCTCTTTATAATTTTTAAGCCTCAAACTTTAGCTGCGAGCAATGCTTTTTCAATTACTTTTTCTAGTTTTTCAGGTTTAGTAAAGGGCGCATAGCGCTTAATCGGTGAGCCATCTGCATTAATCAAAAATTTTGTGAAGTTCCACTTAATTTTTCGTGTTAACAACCCCGGTAATACAGATTTTAAATAGCGAAAAACCGGATGTGTATGCTGACCATTAACGTTCACTTTTTCTGCGATTAAAAAACTAACTCCGTAATTGATTAAACAACCTTGCGCTATTTGATTCGCGTCTCCGGGTTCTTGCTGGCCAAATTGGTTACACGGGAAACCTATAATGACTAAACCTTGGCAGGCATACTTTTCGTGTAATGCTTGCAATGACTCATATTGATAGGTGAATCCACACTCACTTGCGGTATTTACTATTAACACAACTTTACCTACAAACTCTTTAAAATCGATAGGTTGGCCTTGCAGGCTAGTAGCACTTAGTTGATGAAATGGGTGCATATTATTAAGCTATTATTTGTTTATTTGGCATAGTCTAACCTTTGCTTGGTGATTAACAAAGTCGAAATAGTGAACACTGCTATGGCGTTACTGTTAATTTAAAATCAAAAATAACCCCATACTAGCAAGTGTGGTTAGGTAAATATTATGTGTTTTGTAAGCAACTATAATGGCTACAATCGCTGCGCTTAAATAAGGATTTTGCCAATTTAGATTAATGCCACCATCATTTATAAATACAATCGGCACCCAAATAGCGGTGAGTACAGCGGGTGCACTGAAGCTCAAAAACTGCTGCATTTTAGGCCCTACTTTAAATGGTAGCGCGCGGTGTAAGAATAAATAACGGGTAAAAAAGGTAATACATGCCATAAGTAAAATAGTCGTCATCATGATTTAGCGTCCTTATTTTTTACTATTCTAGTTACAGCGTAACCTGCACTCATTGCTAATAGTGCTGAGCATACCAACCACAGCTCAAAGCCTGTGCTTTTTAATAAAGTGGCACAGATCCCTGCAACAATGACCGTGACAAGAGTAGCTAAATTTTTAACTCCTGGGATAACCAAAGCAATAAAGGTTGCAGCAATCGCAAAGTCGAGTCCTAAGTTGGTGAGATCAGGGAGCATAGTGCCGGCTACAATACCGATAAGTGTCCAAATATTCCAAGCAATGTAAAAGCTAAAGCCTGCGCTGAGCGCGTAAATTAGGCGCGTTTGAGTCTGGTAGGCGCGAGGGTGATGCGAAAAAGCAAATAGTTCATCAGTTAAGACAAAGCTGACTGGAAGGCGCCAACGCATGGGTTGCTCAATCACTTTGTGACGAACCGCCAAGCCATATAAAAAATGGCGAGAGCTAATAATAAACGTGGTAAATAAAATGGTTAATAGAGGGGTATTACCAGCAATGAGCTCAATTGCAACCAGCTGCGCCGAGCCTGCAAATACCAGTAGCGACATGGCTTGAGTTTCAAAAGGGGTAAAGCCATTTTGTATTGCCAACGAGCCACATAAAATCCCCCAAGGAATAACGGCTAAACATAATGGCAGCATATCTAAAAAGCCTTTTAGTATCGGTTTTTTAATGGACTTCATGTGTTTTACTCTGCGCACTGGTAGAAAGACTCATTAGGATACCTTAATATTAAGATGCTAAAATAGTTAGCGTTTTAGATGATACTGTTTTTTAGGGAAGGTGCAATGTTCAAGGTAAAAGTGTGGGATGGCTTTTTAAGAAGCTTTCATTGGTTATTAGTATTGAGTATTGCTGCGCTTTATTTTAGTGCTGAAGAGGGCATGATAGAGCTACATTTTGTGATTGGCTTTTTTACTTTAGCGCTTATCTCAACGCGGATTATATGGGGTCTTATAGGCAGTAAAACGGCAAGAATATCGGCATTACTGCATTCTCCTAAGTCGGTGCTTGCTTCTTTTAGAGGCAAAAAAATAAATGATGTGGGCCATTCTGCACCAGGCAGTTATATGGTGTTATTATTTTTTATCCTGATTATTACGCAGCTGGTTAGTGGTTTAATGAGCAGTGATGGTATTTTAACTGATGGTCCGTTAGCGCAGTATGTATCGAGTGATACGATTGATTTTGCCAACTGGCTGCATCATATCAATTTTGATATTTTATTTTATGCGATTATTTTGCATGTTGTGGCTATTATTGCTTACAAAATTAAAGGCAAGCCTTTAGTAAAAGCAATGATCACCGGCAATAAAGCACTGCCAACACAAAGCTCAGAGCCTGAGACAAAGTCACCATGGATTGCATGGTTTTTATTGTTACTATTACTGATTTTATTAATGAGTACTTGGGGAAGTGAGCCTTTAAGTTATCTGCTTAGTTAAAAAAATGGCGCTAATACAGCGCCATTTTTATTGTTTAATACACAGAATTTATTAGTCTTTGAATTGCTTATGGCAATCTTTACAGCCTTTAGCCCATGCACCAAATGCTTTACCAATGACCGCTTTGTCACCTGTTTGAGCTGCTACAGCAAGTTCATCAGCATATTGCTGAAACGCTGTCGCTTTTTTCATAAAAGTATCGTTTTCAGACCATACCGCAGGAAGTGCTGATGTATCGCCTTTTTCAGTGCCTGCGTAAAAGGCCTCCCAAGGCATTTTAGATAATGCCGCTGCGTTATTTGCACGCTGCTTAAATTGCTCTGCATCAAAAGGAATTTTACCCTTCAGCATGGCACCCATATCGCCTATTTGAACTGAAATCATAGAAAATGCAGCTTGGCGATACTCAATGGCATCACTCGGCTCTTTAAATGCAGAATTTGCAGATACACTAAGTGCGCATGTAGATAGTAATGCCCCGATAAATACTTGCTTCAATTTCACTTTACTCTACTCCTTTGAGGGTTCTTTAATTATCTTTGTATATTAGCTTAGGCTTTAGTTCAAGGGAAAGCATAGATTATTACTTTGATATTATTAACGGGATTTTAATCGGGCTGATATTATTTTACGGTTTATTGTGAATGTTTGTAAATGCAGTGTTGCTGCTTGTTGTTTGATTGTGTACATTCAGATGTCATAAAAATAACCAATGAAGAGCATTTATGAAAAATAATATTTTTAAGCTGTCAGCGTTGTCTGCAGCGATAGTAATTTCGCTATCAGGGTGTGGTGGAAGCGATAATGATAATAACAATACAGTTCCAGTTGTTACTGATGTAGCACCAAAAGCGAGTGATGTTGTCGTTACTGATTTAAAACAATGGGTTCCAGTTACTGCAGACTTTAAAGCAAGTGATAATGATGGTGACGCACTTACTTTTAGTTTTACTGAAAATGGCGAGGCAATTACCGCGCAAGATGGTGTCTTTAAGTTTAGCCATGGTATGTTAACAGTAGAGGGTACTTCGTTTACATATGTGCCTGTTTCTGGTGAAGATGCGGTTATTGATTACACAGTAACTGCAAACGGTAAAACGGCCTCTGCGAAAATTAATATCTCAGGAATTATTGGAGATCCTCTTGCAAATCAGCAGTGGCACCTAAACAATACAGGTCAGAAAGCTTACTCGCTTAGTGATGAGATGAAACAAGGCTTAATTGATTTGTACGTTAGTTTATTTGGCGATACAGAAGAAGAAGCACAAGCCGATGTCAACGCTAGCTTTGCTCAATCAGAAGCGACAGAGCTTGTAGCTGGTGAAGATATGAATGTTGTTGATGCTTATGCTCAAGGTGTTACTGGGGCAGGTGCAACGGCAGTTGTGATCGATTCGGGTATGGAAATCCGCCATGAAGATTTAATCGATAATGTATTACCAAACCGCTCTTTAAACCTAAATGCTGATGCGACTGACCGTACAGATCCTACTAGTATGTCAAACAGTGGTGATCATGGTACAAGTGTTGCTGGTTTGATTGCTGCAAAAGGTTGGAATGGTAAAGGTGGCCGTGGCGTTGCTCCTGATGCTGGTTTAATTGGTATGAATTATCTTGGTGGTGCTAAAATCCCACAAACTGAGTTAATGGTGCATGGTTTCCCTGGAAGCGGCATTAGCACAACAGAAAATATTTCTGCGTTTAACCGTAGTTATGGCATAACTTTCCCAACATTTATTGCATATTCAGAATTAGATGAAGCTATTGAGTCATACCCAAACCTAAACCTGCGAGATGGTAAGGGTGCACTTAATATGAAATCGAGTGGTAACTCTTTTGTTGATGGCGGTGATGAAGGCTCACTATGTGAAGATAATGGAGCTAATGACTTAGGTTTAACGTGTTATAACGGTGCGTTTGAGCCAAGCCAAGGCCATCCTTACTATCTAAGTGTTGCTGCTGTAAATGCAAATGGTAAGCACACTAGCTACTCAACAGCAGGTGCTAACTTAATGGTTTCAGCGCCAGCTGGTGAATATGGTCGTTGGGCACCTGCAATGGTAACAACGGATCAGATGACATGTATCAACGGTTACTCAGGCTTTAATAGTGGTGCTGTTGCAAGCTTTACTCAGAGATATGGAGAAGAGTTTGCCATAAGCCAGTTCCCATTTAACTATCCTGGTAATGAAGATAACGCAAGTTGTAACTATACATCTACATTTAACGGTACATCGTCTGCTGCGCCAAATGCATCAGGTGTAGTATCACTTATTCTTTCGGCTAATCCTGAACTAACTTGGCGTGATGTGCGTCATATATTAGCGTCAACAAGTACATTAATTGACGCTGAAAATGCCCCTGTAAAATTAACTACCGCAGATGGTGAGTTTGTTGCACATGATGGTTGGGTTGAAAATGCCGCTGGTTATAGCTTTAATAACTTATATGGCTTTGGGCGTGTAGATGCAGGTGCAGCGGTTGCAATGGCTAAGTCTTATGACGCTTCATTAGGTGAGCAAGTAATCACGGATTGGAATGGTGTTGGTTCAGCCGTTTCTGAGAGTGCACTAGCATTAGAAATTCCTGATAACAGTGCTACAGGTTTAACGCAAGAAATTGTAGTTACAGAAGAATTAAACATTGAGGCAATGCAATTTAAATTTGATGTAAGCAACCCTGAAATGGGCTTCGGCCTAGCTGATGGTACTCAAACATCTGCTGGTAATGATTTAGCTATTGAGGTTACTTCGCCAGCGGGTACTCGAAGTGTATTACTTTCATCTAAACAAGCTTTGTTTTACCCTGCATATAGCTTCACGAATAGCTGGAGTGTAGGTTATGTACTTAAAGACGCTGTGATGCTTTCAAATGCTTTCTACGGAGAGTCTACGAAAGGTACTTGGACTGTTCGTTTGTTAGATACAAGCGCAGACAGCTTTGCATTTAGTCGAGGCTCAAATAATTCTCTAGGTGTTACTGGTATTAGTAATAATAACTCAGCAAGTGTACTTGAAGGTGTATCTCTTCGTGCATTTGGTCACGCAGGTCAAGAGTAAGGATTATAAAGATGAAAATTAAACAATTAATCGTATTGGGTGCTGCTGCGTGTATTTCGTTTGGGGCAACAGCAAACACTAGCTCAGATAAAGAGCTTCAGCTTCCTAAGAAACAAGTAGCTAAATTAAAGTTTGATAAAGCGGATTTTGGTTCTTACAAAATTGAAAAGAACTTACGTTTAGTGCCTTCGAGTGTTGCTTCAGAAGAGCATGTCGTTATGCAAAAAGGTGAGATGACAGTAGTAAGCGTAGATAAATCGTCTGATGTGGTCACAAAAGGAACATTAGTTCGTAATATTTTTACTAATAACCTAACGTCACTATCAGGTAATATTACTATTCTTTTAAAAGATGGTATGAGTGCAAGCGATGTTGCTTCGGCTGCAGGTTTGAAGGTCGTATCTTTATTCCCAGGCACTAAAATTGCTGTTTTAGCTGTAAATGATGGTCAAGATATTTTAGTTGCATCAAAGCAGCTAAAAGAATCTGGTTTGATTAAAGAAGCTAAAATAGAAGTGTTAGAAACTATTTACACTGCACAGTAATCTGTTTTAAATAAGTAAAACCCCGAGTAGCACGATTGACTCGGGGTTTTTTATTATTCGTTTATATCTATATCTGCGAAAATCATCCCTCGACGCATACTGCGCGTTGCCAAGAACACCTCACCGAGTAATGACATAAATGCACATATCAGTAATGCCATTGCACCAACAAAACAGCTGCCAATAGTGACACCTAAATTAATCGACTGTATGTGAGATAAAAATAACAGCATAACCACGGCGCAAACTAATAGTGCACTTAATACACTTAAACTAAATGCAATGTGTATGCAGCGAGAGCGCTTAAGGAGTGCTCTAAGCTCTGTAGTCAGAGACAAGTTAAATTCTTCATCGGTGCTAACTTTTAATTTTCGCTCTAACTGTCTGGCTCTGTCTGTAATTCGCGCCAAGCGATTAGATAAAACCCCGAGCGTTGCTGCAATACCAGTAATTAAAAAAACGGGTGCAACCGCTGTTTGAATGACCTTAGCCATTGTTAAAATGTTAATTACATCGTTATTCATTATTGTCCTTATTGATTAGCAGCAGGAAGAGACTATTTAATGCTACTTCGTTACTGTTAGGATAACTGAAGTCTTAACTATATAAAAAGAATTTCTCGGCTCCCTTTTTACATAGCTTCACAAACTAAATTTCTGTCGTGTTTAATATTAGGTATATTTAATATAATAAAAACAACAGGGATTTAAATTAATGAAGCACACTTCGTTTACGCTTGCCGTAATATCGTTAGCTATTTTAGGTGGTTGTAATAAAGCACCTGAAGTTAAACAAAACACGCCTACTGAACAGTCTGTATCTCAAATCGCAGTAATGCCGCCGGTTGCTAAAAAAGTACCATATGAAATGTCTATTCATGGCGACACTCGTATCGATGATTATTACTGGATGCGTGATGATGAGCGAAAAGATCCTGAGGTACTTAGTTACCTTGAGGCTGAAAATGCTTATACAGATGCAATGCTTGCGCATACAAAAACGTTACAAACTAGGTTATTTGAAGAGCTAAAAGGGCGAATTCAAAAAGACGATGATTCAGTGCCAGTTAAAAACGGTGACTATTATTATTCATCACAAACTCGCGGTGATAACGAATACGCAACTTATGTACGTAGTAGTGATTTTGCAGGCACTGACCAGCAGGTTATTTTAGATGTAAACGAGCTAGCTAAGGAACATGATTATTATGCCGTAAGTGGTTTAGATGTAAGTCCAAACGGCAATTTAATGGCATATGGTGAAGATACCGTAAGTCGTCGTATTTATAATATAAAAATAAAAGACTTAAGCACTGGTAAATTACTCGAAGATACGCTTAAAGGTACGAATGGCAGTGTTGTTTGGGCAAACGACAACAAAACGCTTTATTACATAAAAAAAGATTTACAAACTTTACTAGGTTACCAAGTTTATCGTCATACGCTCGGTACCCCACAGGCTGAAGATGAACTCGTTTATGAAGAAACAGATACCAGTTATTACATGGGTATTAGCAAAAGCAAAGACGATTCAGAAATTTATATCTGGCACAGCAGTACAACTGCGTCAGGTGTATCGGTTTTAAGTGCTGATGATGATAAGGCTATGCCAAAACGCTTGATTGAACGTGAAGCGGATCTGGAGTATGGAATTTCTAAGCTGGGTAATACTTACTATATTGTCACTAATTTAAACGCAGTCAACTTTCAGTTAATGAAAGTAGATATTGATAAAGCTGGCGATAAAGCTAATTGGCAAACGGTGATCCCCGCTCGCGATAATATAAAATTAGAAGGCATCGACTTATTTAACGATTACTTAGTGTATCAGCAGCGTGAAATGGGTCAGTCGACTATTATTGCTCGTAACTTAACCACGGGTAAAGAGATACCGCTTAGCTTTAACGACAGTGCTTATACAATTAGCACCTACGGTAACAATGATTTAAATAGCGATACATTACGTGTGTATTATACCAGTATGACAACACCCGCTTCATCGTATGATGTTAATTTAGCTACTGGCAATAAAACATTACTTAAACAACAAAAAGTACTCGGTGATTTTAGTGCAGATAATTACGCATCAGAGCGAATTTTTGTCACTGCACGAGATGGTATTAAAGTACCGGTAAGCCTAGTCTATCGCAAAGACATGTTTAAAAAAGAGGGGACTAATCCGCTGCTACAATATGGTTATGGCTCGTATGGCGCGACCATGGACCCTACCTTTTCTAGCGCTCGCTTAAGTTTGCTCGATCGGGGGTTTGTATTTGCCATTGCGCATATTCGCGGTTCACAAATGCTAGGTCGCCCTTGGTATGAGGACGGTAAACTACTGACTAAAAAGAACACCTTTAACGACTTTGTAGATGTTACCAAGGCATTGGTTGAGCAAAAGTATGGTGCAAAAGATAAAATATTTGCTCAAGGTGGCAGTGCGGGTGGCTTGTTAATGGGGGCAGTGGCAAACCAAGCTCCTGAGTTGTATAAAGGTATGGTGGCTGCGGTTCCATTTGTTGATGTAGTGACTACGATGCTTGATGCAAGTATTCCACTTACAACCAACGAATACGGTGAGTGGGGTAACCCTAACGAGAAAGAATACTATGAGTATATGTTATCGTATTCACCTTATGATCAGGTCAGTAAGCAAGATTACCCAAATATGTTAGTTACTACTGGCTTACATGATTCACAGGTACAATATTTTGAGCCTGCAAAGTGGGTGGCTAAGCTGCGAGATTACAAAACAGATGATAACAAGCTACTGTTTAAAATCGATATGGAAGCAGGGCACGGAGGTGCATCAGGTCGCTTCAAACGCTTAGAAGATACTGCATTAAATTATGCTTTTATGCTTGATTTAGCGGGTGTGAATAAGTAACTGGTCTGGCAATATCAATAAGCGCAGCTATTTGCTGCGCTTTTTTATTTTTAAATATACACAAATGCTTTGCATTGGATAAATAAGCATTTACATTAAGGTGGCTAATGAGTGTGAATATTATTTTAGCGTAAAATAAAAACGAGAAGGGAGAGTGTAATGGAACAAAATCAAGAGATTAAAGTCGTCAATAAAGATGACCGCACATGGGCAATGCTATGTCATTTAAGTGCATTAGCGGGGTTTATTGTGCCATTTGGGTCGGTACTCGGCCCTCTTATTATCTGGTTAATTAAAAAAGATGAAATGCCAATTGTTGATATACATGGCAAAAAAGCCCTTAATTTTCAAATTACTATGGCTATAGCTTATTTTGTTTGTTTTTTACTAATTTTTGCAGCGGTTGGTTTACTACTGTTACCTATGGTGGCTATTTTTTCATTTGTGATGGTGGTTATCGCAAGCGTGAAAGCCAACGATGGCAAAGAGTTTAATTATCCCCTTAGCTTAAATTTGATAAAATAACTGTTTTTATTATTCGGTGAATTGGTTTTAAGTTAAAAAGTCGTTCAAACCCAGCTTAATTGCTGGGTTTAGTTTTTAGCCATAAGGGAAAAATGCTCTATATAACATTATTTTTTACAGCATTTATATCTGCCACGTTATTACCTAGCTCGTCTGAAGTATTGATGGGTGGCATGATCATGCAAGGCAATACTAACTTATGGCTGATTTGGTTTGCAGCAACCTTGGGTAATGTACTGGGCAGTTGTGTTAACTATTGGTTAGGGACGCAGGCATTGCGTTTTAAAGATAAAAAATGGTTTCCAGTATCTGAAAAAGGGCTTAAAAAAGCACAAAAGCAGTTTAATAAATATGGTGTTTATAGCTTGTTGTTTGCCTGGCTGCCCATCGTTGGCGACCCACTAACCGTTATTGGCGGCGTGTTTAAAGTTCGCTTTACTACGTTTTTAGTGCTGGTAACGCTCGGCAAGGGGTTGCGTTATTTAGCGGTAATAGCCCTTGCCGTTGGATTATTTGTGCCAGTCGAGGGTTAAAGAAACCGAATCGGCAAAGCGCAACGCATGAGGTTTATCTACTCGAGCCTTAGCATAATTAACGCTTGGGTGTGAGTGGCAAACAGCAAGGATTTCAGCAACTAGTTTTTCTAACAATAAAAAGTGTCCTTGCTCCACTAAGCTAATTACCTCTTTAGTAATCACTTTGTAGTTAAGTGCTTGGTCTACTTCATCTGTTTCACAAGCTTGATCAGCAGGGTAGTGAATTTCAAGGTTAATGACCACATCTTGTTTTTTTTCACGCTCATCAGGATTAAAACCAATAAATGTGCGTAGTCGTAAGTTAGTTACATTAATAATTGCGTTTGCCATACATTATCCTTTGATCAGCTGTAAAAACTCATTACGTGTTTTCGGATCGGCTCTAAAGTTTCCTAGCATTACCGAGGTACGCATGCTTGAGTTCTGCTTTTCTACACCACGCATCATCATACACATGTGTTTTGCTTCAACAATTACACCCACACCTTTTGCACCGGTTACTTCCTCAACCGCTTTTGCAATTTGATGGGTAAGCTGTTCTTGAATTTGAAAACGACGCGAAAACATATCAACAATACGCGCAAACTTAGATAAGCCTAATACTTTACCATCAGGAATATAAGCAATATGACAGCGGCCAATAAAAGGGAGTAAATGATGTTCACACATAGAGTAAAGCTCGATGTCTTGTATCAATACCATGTCGTCAGCGTCAGAGGTGAATACCGCATTGTTAGTGATTTCGTTAAGCGTTTGACGATATCCTTGAGTAAGGTACTCCATCGCTTTTGCAGCGCGTTTTGGGGTATCAAGTAACCCTTCACGCTCAGCGTCTTCACCTACAGCAGTTATAATTTTTTGATAGCTTTCTTTTAATTCGTTATGCATAAGTTTCTCAGTTTTATTAGGACTTACTTAAGATGGCGACCACCATCAACAGGTAAAGCACGCCCTGTGATGTAATGGCTGTTCAGTAGTAGGTCTATACTATTGATAATTTCTTGGCATCCAGGTTCGATACCCATTAATGATTTTTTTAAAGTTTTAGCGCGATACTGCTCATCATCATGTTGGTTAAAAATAATTAATGATGGTGCGACTGAATTTACTTTTATGTTAGGTGCATATTTAGCACTAAATGATTTAGTTAAGTTATCCAGTGCGGCTTTACTGGCCGCATAAGCAAGATGTTTTGGGCTGCCTGTTTCCACTACATAATCAGTCAAATGAATAATGTCAGCGGGTTTAGCATGCGACGCCTGATAATTTAATAGTAAATCTGCGCAATGTAAGTTTACCAAGTACGGTGTTTTTGCATGAATGCGCATCATATTGTCAAACAGCTGCTCAAAGTGGGGGTTGTTAGCTTCACAGTCCCAGCTTGATGCATTATGAATAACCGCCCTGAGTGAGTCAGTGTGTGATTTAAGCAACGTAATAAAAGTATTAATGCCCTCATCAGTACTAAAGTCAGCATAAAGACAGGTAACCCCTTGTTGTTCCAACGAATCAACAGCCTCATGACGGGTCCGATAAGTAATAATGACCGCTTGCCCTTGGGCTATAAAGTGCTTTGCCAGCGCAAGCCCTATACGTTGTGCTGCACCAGTAATCAAAATAGGGGGTGTCATAAAATATAAAACTCTCTGTTGGCAAGCGTTAAGGTTAACTTTTAAAAATTTAAGCCACTTATTTTCACGTCATGTTTACGTAAAATACAAGCGGCTCGATCAGTTAAATCACGCTTATAATATTGATTTAAAAAGCATCGTATATTGTTGGAATAGGCTGGCGCTTATGTTGCGTGCGCTGGTAAATTGCAATTAGCGTTTCTTCTACATGACTTGAAACTGCTTTACCTTCTAAAAAGTCATCAATTTCTTCATAACTTAAGCCAAGTGCTTCTTCGTCTGTTAGTCCTGGTCTATCACTTTCTAAATCCGCTGTTGGTGCTTTCTCAACTAAAAGCGCAGGCGCACCCAATGTGGTTGCTAATGCACGAACTTGGCGTTTTGATAGGCCAAATAAAGGAGCCAAATCGCATGCACCATCACCAAATTTAGTGTAAAAACCAGTAATATTTTCAGCACTATGATCGGTACCGACCACTAAGCCTTGGCAAAAGCCGGCTATTTCATATTGCGCGATCATGCGTTGGCGAGCTTTGACATTACCTTTAATAAAATCGATTTTATCTTGCGAAGGGAGTGTTTGTTCGGTACCCGCGAGAGTTGCCATTGTCTGCTCATGCAGTGCATCGGTTGCGGGTTTAATGTTTACCGTCATGCGGGTGCTCGGCTTAATGAAATCAACCGCCATTTGCGCTTCACTTTCATCAGCTTGAACGCCATAAGGTAGGCGTACAGCAATAAATTGATAATGAGTGTCAGGGTGTTCTTGGTTTAGCTCATCAATAGCAAGTTGACACAAACGGCCACAGGTCGATGAATCTACACCACCACTGATCCCTAGTACAAGTGAGGTTGAATATGCCGCTTTTAAACGTGCTTTAATAAAATCCACTCGGCGTTTAATTTCAGCGTTTACATCAATCGAAGGCTGAACTTTCATTTCAGCCATAATCTCGGCGCGCATGGCCCGCTCCTTTAGTTAAATAATTTTTACGCTCTACATAGAGCAACTATTATGTGATTTCATATTTATGAATTAAAGCCCTAAGTGAGCTTTTATTTGTTTAAGCTGGACTTTTAGCTCATCAATTTCTGCAAGTAAGTCATTTAGCTCAGTGTTTTTTATATCATCAGTGTGTGTTTGTGCCTCAAGTGAAGCCTCGTTCACAGATGATTGATCTGCAAATAAATGAATATATCGACAATCCCGTTTACCTGATTCGCGCGGCATCTTTTTAACATGATTGCTTTGAATTAGTTGTTCAAGTGACTTTTCAACATCATCAATACGAGCAAAGTCGGCAAGGCGGCTACTGCGTGTTTTTAATTCGCCAGGTGTTTGTGCGCCTCGCAATAATAATAAACAAATAATCGCCCTTTGCTGTTGATCAAATTGCAGGTGACTAAACTCAGTATTACAAAAACGATGATCGTATTTATTAACTCGCCCAGACAGCCCTTCATTTACAGTGACTAATCGCAGACTGATTAATTCATCAACGGTTGTTTGAACTTGCTCTTCTGTATAATTAACAACTGGCGCGCGATTCGATTTTTGATTACAGGCATTTGTTAATGCATTTAACGATAAAGGGTAGTGCTCAGGTGTTGTGCTTTGTTTTTCTAATAAACAACCAATAACGCGTTGTTGCTCCATTGATAATTGCAATTGCATACCTTATCTCACCTAATAAATTCTATTTTTAGCTTACACTGTTATTTGCTTGTAAGCCATTGCTGGAGCTTAGAGTGAAGAGTTGTGGCATTGAGGGGTTTAGTTAAATAGTCATCCATACCAGTGGCCAAACATTTGTCTTTATCACCCTGCATTGCGTTTGCGGTAAGCGCTATTATTGTTATGTTTTTATTTACCTCGCCTGCTTTGCCTTCTCTGATGGCAATAGTTGCTTGATAGCCATCCATCGTAGGCATTTGGCAATCCATTAATATTAATTGATAAGTGTTAGCTGGGTTTTGATTCAACTTTTCAACTGCCTCAGCACCATTTTCAGCAATCTCAAATGTCACGTTCAACTGTTTTAAAAAAGCAGCGGTAACAACTTGGTTAATTTTATTATCTTCTACTAATAAAACATGCGCCGCCAGTGTATCTGTCATAACCTCAGTGGCAGCAAGCGACTTTAGTTGTGTATCAACGTGTGTTTGCTCGATAGTGCTTTTTGCAGTCAGCGCATTTTGTAAATCAAAAGGGGTGAGTGGTTTAAATACGAGGGTTTCTTCGGTTAATGGTAAGGTCGCGTTTTTATTTGTATAACTCATGGGAGCCATAATAATTAAATGGCTGTTACTTTTTATTAAAAACTGCTTAAGTGCGAGTGCTTGAGCTTCGTATAATGGTTCAAATAAAGCACTGTCAACGAGCACAATGTTTGGTGGGGTATCTTCATGGCTATTAATGTAGTCACTTATAGACAGGTAATCGCAAATCGTGCTGACCTTGCCCCCCCAGCGAGTTAATTGTTTTTTGGCAATAGTGGTATTGAGTAAGCAATCATCAATAACCCAAATACGCTTATTTTTAATTGCTTGATATGCTTCGTGCTGTTGAACTAATTGAGGGATTATCTTTATAAAAAAGGAAAATGTACTGCCTTTATTTGGTGTACTGCTCACATTCACTTCGCCACCCATGAGCTCACAAAGCTGCTTTACAATAGCAAGACCCAGGCCTGTGCCACCATATTGGCGTGTGGTTGATGTGTCTGCTTGAGTAAATGAGTCAAATAAATGGGGCTGTTTCTCTGCGCTGATTCCTATACCTGAGTCAGCGATTGCACATTCTAAAACTGTGGCGTCAAGTGTGTGGGCTATTTTAGCGGTTACCAATATTTCACCGTTTTGGGTGAATTTAACGGCATTACCAATTAAGTTACTTAAAATTTGACGTAATCTATTCGGATCGCTAATAAATTCGCTGCTAGTGATATGTGTTGCATCCAAAATTAACGTGGTGTTATTTTGTTCTGCTTTTAATGCAAATGACTCAACCACTTCACCCAGTAAGCGAGGTAAATTAAATTGAATATTTTCAATGTCTAACTTGCCAGCCTCTATTTTAGAAAAGTCTAAAATATCATTAATAATTCCTAATAATGACTCTGCAGATGATTGCGCAAGTTTAATATGATGCTTTTGTTGTTGATCTAATTGGGTTGCTTTAACAATATTAAGCATTCCCAACACCCCATTCATGGGTGTGCGAATTTCATGGCTCATACTGGCTAAAAACTCACTTTTTGCAATCACAGCTTGTTCTGCGGCTTCTTTTGCCTTGACTAGTTGTGCCTCTGTTTCTATACGTTGTTGGCTAGAGTAAAGGCTGCCAATTAAAGCCCCTACAGCAATTAAAAAGCTTTCTTCATTATGGCTCCATGTTCTAACTATATCTTGCTCAGCACAAACTATTCCAATAGAGCCACTGCTTGCAGGAATAAGAACACACAGCATCGCCTTGACTGAAAACGGTTGAAGGTAGCTTTCTTTGATAGGGGCTAAGTAGGGATGTTGTTGAGCATCATCAACACAAAATATCGCTTTTCGTTCTATTGCGGTAAAAAAGTCAGGAATAGTTTCTTGCAGCCACGGAATATTATTTTCGCTACCTGAACGATTAAAACTCGCAAATTGAATTAGCTGGGTTCTTTGTTGGTTAAACAATTTTATACTGGCGCTGTTTACCTCAAGGGCTTGGCAAATAGACTGCGTGATTAATTCTTTAGATTGGCTCAGTTTGCCATTTAATATTTCATCACTCACCGTTAAGGAGGCCAAGGTTTCGTTAAAACGAGCAATTTTGCGATTTTCTAATTCTACTTTTTTACGGGCATCAATATTTTGTAATGAACCAAATATTCTTACACAACGGCCATTTTTATGTTCAGCTTCACCGTGAACAAGTGCCCATACAGGCTGACCATTTGCATTGATCACTTCAAGCTCAGTTTCGTAGCTTTCACCATGCTTAATTGCTCTTTCAACCAGTTTAGCGATTTTTTCTCTACTTTCACCTTCTTTAAAATAGTTTAAATTTTCTGACCATTTTGGTTGCTCATCTAATGGGTATTCAAATATTTTTTTAGTCATATCTGACCAAAACACGTGTTTTTTTTCTAAGTTAAACGACCATGCACCGACTTGTGCTAAATTACTCATCACCTCAAGCATTCTTTCGCTTTCTTGTTCACGGTTGAGTATTTTTAGATAAAACAAAAAGGCAGAAATGAGCAAGCCTAACACGGTTAAAATAATGAACCGTAAAGGCCAGATCGAAGAACTCACTGGTTGCCAGCCTTGCTTGGGTATAACATAAAGCTGCCAAACACCTCCTTGAAAGTTTAAAGTAAATTCTAGAGGGTCTTGAACAGTAATAGAGGGGTCACCGAAAAAAAACTCACCTTGCTTACCTAATCCATTACGTCCTTGTATTGCTATATTATAATTTTGCTGTAGTTCAATAATCCCCGAGTTTTCATAAACTTTTTCTATATCGAGTACCACTGAGAGCAATCCCCAAAAGGCGTTATTTTCTGGCAAGTATACTGGTACGCGCGCAATCAAGGCTTCGCTGCCTTGGACAAGCTGAAGTGGACCTGCCATCACGATCGTATTCGTGTCTCTTGCTTTAATGGCATCTTCGCGCTGTGCTTTATTTTCCAAAAAATTAAGACCTATCGCTTTTTCGTTACCTTTAAGCGGATGGGTCATTTTTATTACCATGTCTGGCGCCGCGCCAATGTTACGTAGCTCATTTGAGGTTTCAAAAAGTGGGGCTGCAATTTGTTCAAAGCGAGTTTGATCTAAGTTTGGCTCAGCGGCAACAGCAATAGCTAAGCCACGAATGAGTTGAATATTAGACACTAATACAGCTTCAAGTTGTGCTCTATAGGTACTTACCTGCGACAGAGTGCGTAATCGATAAGCATCTTTCTCACGGTGATAATTGACGTGATCAAGCACCAAGCTGATAGTGATTATCAACACCAGCGATAATAAAAAAGTCAGCTTAGCGTTATTAATTCGGGTGTGTTTGTTTTTGCGCTGCGGGGACATAGAATGTAATTAAGTTGTTAATCAAGACAGGCTAACTATAGTCAATTTATCGAAGAAATAAAAATGGCGCAGTTAAAAATGCGCCATTTTATTTTTATAATTAGTAGTTTAGGTGTGGTTATGAGTCGCTAACTTCGCGCGCCCAATGCTGTTGCTTTGCAACGTGTAATTTGCGGTAACCATCAAGAAGTGCTGCATGCTTTTTAAAGCCCTCAAGCGATAAGCCTGGGAAAGTTAAGCCGTTAAATAATTTACGACCTTCAGCAATTTCAATAGCAAGCGTGACATTGTCGCTACCAAACATTAAACCTAATGCATCTTGATAACTTGCATATTCGCGCTCGTCATCATATTTAATTTCAAGGATTGCTTTTAAGCAACGAAAGTGACGCATCGCTTCGTCGTTTACTTGGCCGGTATGCAAAATCCAATCAACCCAGTCAATAGCTTCTTCATTACCCGCCGCTAAGCATAAATGTGCTTTAAGCTCACCAATGCGTAGTGTGTGCCAAGGTGTATCGGCGTCGGTTGCTAAGCCAATGAATTCAGCTGCGCGAATAATATCGCTGTGGCCTGCTTCTTCGAGGTTGTCGTAAATCTCCATCCATTGTTCGCTATCGTACTGATCAAGCGATAAGAAGTCTTCGCGGAATTTAGCGCCTTCATTATTGTTGCGCCAAATTAGCTCATCTACAGGATAAATGTCTGACATACCAGGAACTAAAATACGACATGCATACACGTTTAAGTGGGTGTAATCCATAATATATATATCGTGACCCATGCTATGAATTAAATCAGTACAGAAGTTGTATTCTTGCTCAGTTGAACCACTAAAGTCCCAATGTACAAATTCAAAATCTGCTTCAGAGCGGAAAAAGTCATGTGAAATTAAACCGCTTGAATCAATAAAGTGCAGTTCAATGTTCTCAGGAGTAGCGACTTCGTCGTTATCAAATGTAGCAGGTTGGAATACGTCTAGTTGATCTAGGCGACGACCTTGCAGTAATTCAGTAACGGTACGCTCTAGCGCTACTTCAAATGAAGGGTGGGCACCAAAAGAAGCAAATACTGACCCATCAACAGGGTTTATAAGCGTGACACTCATTACTGGGTATTTACCGCCTAGTGATGCATCCGCAATGCGTAAATGGAAGCCATGGCTACGCAGCTCTTCACAAGCTTCATGAATTTTAGGGTATTGTTTTACCACCTCTTCAGGCACGATTGGCAAGCTGATACCTTCGGCAATAATGCGGTTTTTAATAGCGCGCTCAAATACTTCAGATAATCCCTGAACACGGGCTTCAAATTTAGTATTACCGGCACTCATACCATTAGAAACAAAAATATTACCAATCACATTCACCGGAATGTAAATGTCTTGGTTGTCGCGCTGACGAGTGTACGGTACAGAACAAATACCACGTTCGAAATTGCCAGAGTTAAAGTCATAAAGGTGTGATGCGGTTAATTCACGCTCTGGGTCAAAATAATCCCATAAGCTCTCATCCATAATACCCTGTGGTATTTCATCGTTTTCAACTTTAAACCATTTCTCGTTTGGATAATGAGTAAAGTCATCATTGGCAAATTCTTCGCCTAAGTAAAAATCAGCAAAAAAGTAGTTACAGCTTAAACGCTCAAAATATTCACCTAGCGCAGAGGCAATAGAGGCTTTATCAGTGGCACCTTTACCATTAGTAAACATCACACCGCAGTCGCTATCTTTTATATGAACTGAATAACAGTTTGCTACAGGGTTAAGCCACAGCGCTTCTTCAATATTAATATTTAGCGCTTTTAGCTTGTTTTGCATGGTAGAGATAGACGATTCTAAATCGCGGTCTTTACCTTTAATAAATGTTTTTTCAGTCATTTTTATCTCAACTAGGTCTGCACAATACATGAACTGTGTATTATCGTGGATTTTGATGTTTATTTCACCCTTTACCCGCTTTTCGTAGCGTTTTTAATAGAACGAATATGAATATATGCTAATAATAGTTTATTGAAATAGTTAGAGGGTATGTTTATGTTTAAAGTAATCAAACGGTTGCTATTGGTTGTTGTGATTTTAGCGCTCGCCAGTACTGCAATTGTTTACGGCGTTTTGACCTTAAGTTTGCCAGCCCTTGATGGTAAAGGCCGAAGTGATGCGTTAACACAGCCCGTTAAAGTCGCTCGTGATACGCTTGGTCAAGCCGTTATTACTGCAACTACTCGTCATGACGCTGCCTATGGCTTAGGGTATGCTCATGGGCAAGACCGCTTTTTTCAAATGGATTTATTACGTCGTAATGCGGCCGGTGAGCTAAGCGAACTATTTGGTGAAGCCGCGCTTGGGCTTGATAAAAAAATGCGTTTTCACCAATTACGTAAACGCAGCCAAGCTATTTTAAAAACCCTCCCGAAGGCCGACAAACAGCTGCTACGCAGTTATGCCCAAGGTGTAAATGAAGGCCTTGCACAAGTAGGGTACCCCAGTTTTGAATATTTACTCACGGGGGCTGAGCAAAAGCCTTGGCAAAGTGAAGACAGTTTATTAGTTATTTTTAGCATGTACCTTGATTTACAGTCATCTACATTTGAGCGCGACCAAGCTTTAATTCAAATAGAGCAGCAATACGGTGCCGAAATGGTAAGTTTTTTAACTCAGCCTAGCCAATATCAAGCCGCATTGGATGGCAGTCAGCTCGCTCTTTTGAATAACCCAATCCCCGAACTTTTATCGCAACCAATCACCGCGATTAAACCCATTACCGCTAACTTAGAAGTGGGTAGTAATAATTGGGCGGTCACCTCAAATTTAACCAACACTCAGGCTGCGATGCTCTCTGATGATATGCATTTATCAATGGCTGTGCCGGTTATTTGGTATCGAGCCCAATTAAACTATTCATTAAATAATAAACCCATGCAGGTAACGGGTGTCTCGCTTCCGGGAGCGCCGGCGATTGTAGTAGGCACAAATAACAACGTTGCATGGGGGTTTACCAACGGGTATTTAGATACCGCCGATTGGATTGCGCTTAATAGCGATAGCAAAATGTGGCAAGTAGATGAGTCTATTGCATTATCCAGTGGCAAAGTAGAAAGTTACTCCCTTACGCTCAGTGAATACGGTCCGGTAAAATACATTAATGAAAAGCCTTACGCACTGAGCTGGGCTGCACATCAACCATACGCCGTTAATATGCAGCTATTACAGCTTGAGCAAGCACAGACTGTTGATGATGCGCTTGATATTGCAAGTGACGTAGGCATTCCTGTGCAAAACCTGCTGGTGGTCGATGACCAAGGAAATGCAGCATGGAAAAATATGGGCGGCATACCTGCGCGAACAACACCCAGTGAATTAGCCGTAAAAGAAGAAGATTACTCCGCGCTTTGGCAGCAAAACGAAATCGATCGACCTTTTATTAAAAATCCTGAAAACGGGCGATTATGGACAGGTAATTCTCGAGTGGTATCTGCTGATGATAACGTCCGTTTTGGTAATGGCGGCTATGCGCTTGGGGCACGTGCAACGCAAATTCGCGATAGGTTATTTGAAAAACAACGCTTTAATAAAAGTGATTTTTATCAGTTGCAGTTAGACAACCAAGCACGATTTTTAATGCCTTGGCATGCCTTATTACTTGAGCAGTTAAAAAAGCAGCCCGCGCGCTATAAAGATCATATAAATGCCCTCGAAAACTGGCAGCAATGCGCTTGCCCGCAATCAATAGGCTATACCTTAGTAAAGACGTATCGTGATGTACTGATTAATATTTTATTTAGCAGTATTGAGACAACACTTAACCAGCAAGATGGCACATTAAAATATGTGAAACGTGATTTAGAGCCCGCTGTTTGGCAGTTAATAAAGGCTCAGCCAACAAGTTGGGTTAATCCGCACTTTACTAATTGGGAGCAGCAATTACAGGGTGCCTTTGAGCAAACACTCACGCAGTTAACATCAAGGTTTGGTAATAAAATAAAAAACTGGCAGTGGGGAAAAGTAAACGAATTAGCGATTGAGCACCCGTTTGCTAAACAAATGCCCATACTAAGTAAGTTACTTAACATGCCAACAGCCCCCGGATTTGGTGACAGTTATATGCCAGCGGTGCAAAAACGTAGTTTTGGCGCATCACAGCGTTTTATTGTTCAGCCTGGGCACTTAAAGAATGCTATTTTAACGATTCCGGGTGGGCAATCAGGGCACCCACTTTCTGAGTTTTACCGAGCTGGTTTTGATGAATATGTAAAAGGCAAGCACACGCCATTATTACCGCAAGCATTAATGCATCAAATTGAAATTGCACCAATGAACGACTAGCCTTGGATGCAAAGTGAGCTAAATAAGTAGTAATAACGTTTTATAACCCAGATAAAGCAATTATAGGAAAACAAAAATGAAAAAATTACTACCGGCATTAATCACCAGTTTACTGTTAAGCAATTATGCATTTGCGGATGAAAACCCTGTTACGGCTACACAATTAAGTGAACATGTTTACGTGTTATTTGGTCAAGGCGGTAACATTGCCGCAAGCGTGGGGGATGATGGCATTTATATTATTGACGATCAGTTTGCCAAGCTTTCCGACGATATAAAAAAAACCATTAGCGACTTAAAGCCAGGCAGTGCCGAGTTTGTAATTAATACCCATCATCATGGCGACCATACTGGGGGTAACGAGAACTTTGCCAAAGCGGGCGCACATGTGATTGCTCACGACAATGTACACAAACGCTTAAAAGAAAAACATGGTGAGGGTTCTGATTACTTACCGCGTATTAGTTTTGGCCATGATTTAAAACTGCACTTTAACAATGAGCATGCGCATGTTGTGCACTACTCAAATGCACACACAGATGGCGACTCGGTTATCTTTTTTAGTAACGACAACATAGTGCACATGGGCGATATATATTTTAACTTTGGAAGCTTACCTTTTGTTGATGTAGATAGTGGCGGTAGTGTTGATGGTGTTTTAGCGGCGGTTGATGATGTGATCAAACAAATTGATGAAAAAACAACCGTTATTCCAGGGCATGGCCCGATAAGCGACCGTTCAGGGCTAATGACGTATCGTAAGCTGGTACAAAAAGCGAAAGATGTTATGCTTAATGCTATGCAAAACGATGCCAGTTTAGAGCAAGTCCTCAAAGCCGATCCATTATCAGAACTTGGCCTTGAATATGCAAACTGGTTACCAAAAGAGCGTGTAACCACCCTTTTTTATCGCAGTTTAAAGTAGCGCCTAGCGCGAACCATAACGCATAAACCTAATTAAGCTGAGCATTTGTTCAGCTTTTTTGATTTTTACGTGCCTAAAGGAGTTGTATATGTCGGCAGAAAAAACCCATCTTGAAATTTGTAACTTAAGCAGAGAACAATACCCACAAATTAAAACCTTGATGGACGAAGCGTACCCTGATTTAGGCGGCGCATGGCCAAGCCATACAATTTTTAGACTTATAGATCAGTTCCCCGAAGGGCAAATTGGTATTGTTGATGATGGCGTGCTGGTGGGTTTAGCGCTGAGTGTCCAAGTAGATTATGCACGTTTTTCGAACCCGCACACCTATGAAGATATTGCTGATGGCCATGATCGTGTATTTAGTGATACCACCGGTGACGCGCTATATGGTTTAGATGTTGCTATTAGTGAGCAGTACCGAGGCATGCGATTAGGGCGTCGTCTTTATGATGCCCGTAAAGAATTATGTCGCCAATATAACTTACGCGCTATTTTAGCGGGTGGCCGCATTCCGCGTTATTACAATCACAGCGACGATATGACGCCAATGGAATACATTGCCAAGGTGGATCAAAAAGAGATATACGATCCAATATTGAGCTTTCAATTAGCTAACGATTTTCAGGTAAAGCGTTTACTTAAAAAGTACCTTCCAGAGGATCAAGAATCAGTAGGTTATGCCACGTTACTTGAGTGGAATAACATTATGTTTGAGCCAACCGATACCGTTATTGAGTCGACTAAATCAATTGTACGTGTAGGGGCTGTGCAGTGGCAAATGCGCTGTGTTGAGTCGGTTGAAGAAATGCTTAAGCAAGTTGAATATTTTGTTGATACGGTGTCTGATTATAAAAGCGACTTTATTTTATTTCCGGAGTTCTTTAACGCGCCACTGATGGGGTTAACTGAGCAAAGTAATCAAACCGAAGCCATTCGTTATTTAGCTGAATACACTGAGACTTTTAAAAACGCGATGTCGCGGATGGCAATTGAGTACAACGCAAATATTATCACCGGCTCTATGCCGCTTGCCGAGGGTGATAAAATTTATAACGTAAGTTACCTGTGCCACCGCAGTGGCAAAATAGATGAGCAACGTAAAATTCATATCACCCCGCATGAACATAATGATTGGGTGATTCAAGGCGGTGATAAAATAGCGGTATTTGAAACCGATGCCGGTCGCGTAGGGATTCAAATTTGTTACGATGTTGAGTTTCCAGAGTTGTCGCGTATTTTAGCAACCCAAGGGCTTGATATTTTATTTGTGCCATTTTGGACCGACACCAAAAATAGTTATTTACGTGTTCGCCACTGTGCACAAGCGCGCGCTATTGAAAACGAATGTTATGTGGTTATCGCAGGTTCGGTGGGTAATTTACCCGAAGTAGAAAGTTTAGATGTGCAGTATTCGCAATCTGCTGTTCTTACACCGTCTGACTTTTCATTTCCACACGATGCCACACTAAATGAGGCCACCACCAATACCGAAATGCTATTATTTAGCGACTTAGATATGGACAAGTTAAAAATACTTCACAGTGAAGGTACCGTGCGTAACTTAAAAGACCGCCGCAGTGATTTATATGAAGTGATATTGAAAAAGAGAGATGTTTAATGGCGTGGATGTACTTAATAATTGCAGGGTTACTTGAAATTGGTTGGCCAATAGGCCTAAAAATTTCACAAAACCCAGATACCCGTTGGCAAGGCATTGCAATTGCAATCGCGTTTATGGTCGCAAGTGGCTTTATGCTTTGGTTAGCGCAAAAGCAAATCTCTATGGGGACTTCTTATGCGGTATGGACGGGGATTGGCGCAGCAGGTACGTTTTTAGTTGGCATATTATTTTACGGTGATGCAGCCACTTTTGGCCGTATTGCTGGTGTATTAATGATTATTTGTGGTGTCATCACCTTAAAAATTAGTCATTAATTATTAGATTAAAAAACAAGCGCAGATTTATACCTGCGCTTTTTTTAACTACTTGGCAGCATAACCAATATGGCAGCCACTGCAATCAGCACTAGCCCCGCACTGTCTTGGCGCTTTAGCGGCTGCTTTAGCCATAAAATCGAGATTAACATGGTAAAAAATACTTCTATTTGACCGAGTGTTTTTACATAGGCGACATGTTGTAAGCTCATGGCACTAAACCAGCCGACGGAACCTAAGCAGCTAAATACACTCACTGCACTTGTCATTTTCTTATATTGATACATCATTTTAAAGGTATGGCGCTCTTTTAAAGCAATGTATATACATAACATCAGTGTTTGCAAGCTAATAATCAGTAACAAAACCCACGCTGGTGCATAAGGAAAAGCTATACCCGAGCTTAAACTTGCTTCGCGGATCCATGACGATGACAACGCAAACGAAGTACCGCAAGCAAGCCCTGTTAAGGCGGTTTTTAAGCTAAAATGTTTCACATTCGCAATGCCGCTTAATAGCAATACAGCGAGTGCGCCAATAAATACACCAATCCAACCTAAAAATGAAAGCGCCGAACCAAAAAATAGTAACCCTAATATCGCCGCCATTAGCGCTTCGCTTTTAGCAAGGCCGGCGCCTACTGCAAAATTGTTCATTTTAAACAACTTCACCATGAGCCCTGTGGCAATAATTTGCACTATGCTGGCTCCAATAATATAGCTAATAAATAAAGGATTAAATGAAGGGAGAGGCGCACCTTGGTAATAATAAAGCGCATATAAATACAGCCCTGCAATAGGGCTTGCGACAATAAAGCGGGCTAGAGTAACGCCAGCAACGCTGACATGAGCGCTTAATTTGCTTTGCAGCGCATTACGCCATGACTGCATAAATGCGGCAAAAATAGTGAGTAAAATCCAAATCATCTTAAATAACATACAAAAAAGTGGAGAGCTAATTTAGCAGTACTCTGGCATTAAAGCGACCATCAAAAAGGCATAATGAATATTCATCACCTGCGACAATTTGCCACAGTGACGCACTGCTTAAATCGGCTATAGTGTGAGGGATGTTACTGCTAGCCGCCAGAGCTCAGGTTATTTATATTTGGCGGCTTTTTTCTATTTGCTGTGTTATTTTGGGTCATAAATAATAACTTGAGAATTATAATGACGACTTTATTGGTTTGCGCCTTAATTGCAGTGATCATGCCTTATGTTGCGAGAATCCCAGCTATTATAGAAATGAATAAGCTCGGTGGTTACGATAATAAACATCCGCGGCAACAACAAACACAACTTACAGGACTCGGAGCACGTGCGCTGGCTGCTCATCAAAACTGTTTTGAATCGTTAGCGGTTTTTGCCGTTGCTTTGGCTGCTGTATTAGGCACAAACAATGTTAATGCCGTAACCGAAACTTTAGCGATGATGCATATTGTAGCGCGTATTTTATTTTGTACTTTTTATTATTTAAACCTCGATATTATTCGCTCGATCACTTGGCTGGTGGGAATAGGCACCGCTATTGGCATGATCGCCGTCAGTTTATAACGAGAATAAGCAAAAACCACAAAGCAAGCAGCCTAAAAGGGTGCTTGCTTTATAGTCTTAAACACCTATTCCCATTAATGCGATATGTTAACTCGCTCTATTAAATCACTTTTTGTAACTGTACTGTTGAGTGCAAAATCAAGTTGTATTAGTACGTTTTGTTGTCCCATTGATGAAGGTGTATATTGCCATTGCATCAGTGCTCTTTTAGCTTCTTTGTTAAAGACTGCTTCTGGTTCAGCTTTTACAACAGTAATGTTAGCTGTTTTGCCTGCTGGGGTTATGTCGTATTTTAATACCACTGAACCGCTAATGCCTTGTTCCGCCGCTTGTTTTGGGTAAAGCGGTTCGATTCGCATTACGGGAGCGATAGATGTTTCTTTTTTAGCTGATGCTTCAGGTTGCTTTGCTACAGCTAAGCCACTGAGCAAGCTCGCAGCGATAAGTAACACGCTTCCTTTTGCTAGGCGCGAATGTGCGCCGTTATGTTTGATATTAGTAAGTCGTTGTAACATGGTTTTTTTATCTCCGTAGTGTGAATAAGCCATCAGACCCGCTGGCGCATTGGCAGCGCAGTTTATTAAGGCTTTGCTGTATAAAATTTGTTGCTGTGTGGTTTTATTGCTTAGTACCCGTTCATCACAAGTCAGCTCCTGCAAACGTCTACAGCTTGCGTAAGCCATCCAAGCCAGAGGGTTAAACCACAATAAAATTGTAGCCAGTAATAGCAGCACATTTATAAGGTTGTCTTTGCGCTTTATATGCACGTTTTCGTGCTCTAGAATAAGCGCCAGAGTAGTATTATCAAACTGAGTATTATAATTGTGCGGCAATACCAGTTTGCTATTAAAAACACCAATGACCATGGGCGTAGCCACCTGAGCGCTGGTATAAGTTTGTACTCCTATTGTTAATTGCTTAAAATGCGCTAACTCAGTGAGCTGTAGGCCTTTAACAAATCGGGTATGGGTAACAACAGCGGCAATTAATAAGACCGTGGTAATAATGACATACAGTAGCGCTAAACTAACACTCAAGCTGTTTGTAAGTACCTGATTAGGTGTAATTAAATAGTAACTAATGCCGCTATTTTGCAGTGGTTTAATTGCACTAGGTAAATTAGCCAACAGAACTGATACAGGTATTAACCAAGCTAATTTATACACAAAGCGTGAACCAAGGGTTTTTAAGCCAAAGCGCTCAAGTAAAACAAACCCTGCAAACAACAGACTTAATAATAGCTGCTGTTCAATGAGCCAATTAAATCCTATTTGAATCGCCATGCTAACTCCTTACTTTTGATTCTTTTCCCAGTCATCAATGACTTTTTTAAGCTCGTTGATATCTTGCTGAGAGAGTTGCTCCGATTTAGCGAAGCCACTTACCAAAGGGGCAATACGACCACTAAAAAAGCGCTCTATGAAGTTCTTACTCTCTTTTAAAGTGTAATCAGCACGCTTTATACAGGGGGTGTAAATATATTGGCGGCCGTCTTTTTCGAAGCTAAGCGCGCCTTTTTTTACTAAACGACCCAATAAGGTTTTAATGGTTTTTTCGTGCCATTGTTTATCGTCACTTAAACGCTCAATAATTTGGCTGGCTGTGGCGGGGTAGTTAATCCAGAGTGCATCCAGCACTTCAAATTCTGCTTTTGATAATTCGATCATTTTATTGCCTACAAGTGTAATCTTTTATTTAAGACTACACCTGTAATCTATTTTTGCAAGTTTATTTTTTGTTTTTTAATCACGCTAAAGGAAGGGGATTAGTGTGAGCTTATTGGCTTAAAATATCGTTTTTGTTAATTTTTATAAAGTGGTTTTCTGGGAGGTTTAAATTATCTAATAGTAATTCACTGATCTGTACGCGGTATAAATCAATGACTGTGTAGCCACAGTAATGCGCCATTTTACGTATTTGCCTGTTGAGCCCTTGTTTTAAAACAATACTAAATTGATTACTCGCTATTTTAACTACTTCACAAGGTCGTGTTATTTGCTTATCAACGGGGACGCCTGCCGCCATTTTTTCACAAAAATGCGCGTCTAATGGTTTATTCACAGTGACTAAGTAGCGTTTAGGTTGATGAAAGTCTGGATGAATCAGTTGATTACAAAAGTCTCCGTCGTTGGTCAAGATAATTAAACCACGAGAATCTTTATCAAGGCGGCCAATAGGGTAAACACGGGTAAGTTGAGGCAGGTGATGAATAAGGCTGCTGGGGTCGTGATGATTGAGTTTACAGTCAATCCCTACCGGTTTGTGATAGGCAAAGTACACTAAATCGGCTGGGCCTTTAATGGCGTGACCATTAACGATAACACGGTCGTTTTCGTCCACATGATCAATATGATTCGCGGGGCGATTATTAACGATGACAACGCCTTCATCAATCAAGCGCGACGCTTGTTTTCGTGAGCAAATACCGGCATGAGCAATGTATTTAGCAAGTCGAATTTTTGTATCCATAATGCAGTGTAATTAAAAAATATTGATCGCGATTATAGCAAAGCTGCGTATTGATTACTTGGACAGTTAATTTAACAGTAGGTAGGTTACTATGGGTATTCAATTTTCAGAACTAAAAAAGCATCAGCCATTACAAAAAGTGGTTGTTCATTCACTGGAAATGGCCTTGTACCAAGTGTCTGTTGTCATTAATAATGTTGAATACTATGTACAAGAAAGTAATGGTGAATTTGTGAAGGCACTAAGCCCATTACATATTCAAAAACGCTTTGAAGATATCGCCTATGCACAAATGATGCTAAGGCACACCAGTGCTTATGATGAAATGTGTGGTCAACCGGAAAAAATTTCCAGTAATATGCTCGAAGTGCCCTTTGGGCAAAACAACCTGTTTTAATATCAGGTATTTGCTAATATAGGTTTATTTGGAATCATCCAATGTACCTATTACATACCGATAATTCTGAGCAATTAAATCAAGCACTGCGCGAGCACATGCTTGAGTTTAATGCTCAGCACTTCGACGCACAGCGTCAACCTCTTGGCTTTAAATATCTCGATAAACAAGGTGAGTTAGTTGCAGGCATAAGCGGTCACGTGTTTGGTAACTGGTTGCTAATAAGCTGGTTATGGTGCGATGAATCGGTACGAGGCAATGGCTTGGCTGATTCGTTATTAACATCACTTGAAAATGCAGCAATTGAAATGGGTGCCGTTCAGGCTCAGCTTGACACCTTAGACTTTCAAGCCAAACCTTTTTATGAAAAACGGGGTTACCAAGTTAAATATCAACTTGATAATTACCCACTTAATGGCACTCGTTACTTTATGGAAAAACCGCTAATAGTGGCTGAATAACGCTGATTGGAGCGTTATTTTTTTGCTGTTAATGGCGTACCATCAAAGGTAACACCTAAAAATGGGGTGGCTTCAGGCGCTAACATAAAGGTGCGAATATTCATATGGTCGTCTGCATCTGGGTTGTTTAGCACATCTTCGCGATAAAATGCCCCAAAACAATCTAATGTATTTTGCTTACTAAGACCATTGAGCTTTGCAAATGCAAAAATCTTGCATGAACCGTTATTCTCACTCGCAGAGCTCAATAACCCATGGTTACTAAAGCTGCACGCTGTAAAAGTATAATGCTCATCAATAACGGCCATAGTATCAGCAAAACCAATGCTTTTAGGCTCATTCGCGAGCGTTGTTAAGTAGTTTGTGAGTGTCATACGCTGTCCTTGTTATTATAAGATATTGTTAAGTAATTACCCCTAACCTATCTTATGATTGATTTATATTCAATTGAGCCAATAAAACAAGCATAGTTTATTTACCAATTAAGTGGGTTAACGCATGAATGTTGGTTATTTCAATATCAGCAAGTCCTTTGTAGGCATAGGCTTGTGCTTGATTATTTAACCACACAGACTGGCAGCCAGCGTTATTAGCACCTTGCACATCGCTATCAAGGCTGTCACCTATGTGTAAAATTTCACTGTTGTTAATACGCAAATGTGTTGCAGCTTGATCAAATAAGGTCGTATGTGGTTTAGCTTTACCGTGCAAGCCAGCTTGCAGCACCAGTTCAAACTTATCTTTTAAATTAAAACGCTCAACCTCTACATTACCGTTAGTAATGGCAATTAATTTGTAGTGCTGGCTTAGTTTATCGAGCAATGTTAGTACGTCTTCGCTCACTTCAATATTACTGCGCGCATCAGCAAATGCTTGATAAGCACTGTGTGCATGATGCTCTACTTCATCGTCTTTAAAACCAAGCTCAGACAAAACTAAGCGTAGGGTATGTTTACGCCACTGAGTGACGTTATCAATGAGTTCAGGTTGGTGTTGAACAACTCGCTCACGGCATTGTTGCCAAAACTGTGGCCCCTGTTTTTTATAGCCTGGCAGCGCATTTAAATAATCAATTTGCGCCTGAACGGCTGCGGTTATGATTGGGCGGTTGTCGTATAAGGTGTCGTCTAAGTCAAAGCTTAGTACAGAAAAAGGAGAAATTGCGCGATTAAATCGGATCATGGTTATTACCCTAATCGGTTCGTTTTTTAGCACGTGGATGGGTGTTGTCGTACACCTTAGCCAAGTGCTGAAAATCTAAATGAGTATAAACTTGGGTTGCAGATAAACTACTGTGGCCTAATAGCTCCTGTACTGCTCGTAAATCGCCAGACGATTCTAAAATATGCGACGCAAATGAGTGGCGTAATTTATGCGGATGCACTTGTGAGCTTATACCTTGTTTAATGCCCCATTCTTGCATTCGCAAACGGACTTGGCGCACAGAGATACGGTTTTTTTTACTACTTAAAAATACCGCGTGTTCGTCTGCGCCCATAAATAGCGGCCGAACCGCGAGCCATTTCTTTAATGCATCAAGGGCCTTAGAGCCAACCGGTATTAGCCGTTCTTTTGCACCTTTACCACGTACCAGTATTTCACCATTACGGGCGTTTATATCCTGCATGTTAGCACCAACTAACTCACTAATGCGCAGACCTGATGAATACATGAGTTCCATCATGGCTTTATCTCGAATGGCAAGTGGATCGTCATCGGGTATTTCGAGTAAACGTGCCATTTGGTCAACATCAAGATTTTTAGGTAAAGGCTTGGAAAATTTAGGGCCTTTTATCCCTTGCGCGGGGTTATGGTAATGCGGTTGCTCAGTAATATTTTTTGCTTTTAAAAACTTATATAAACTTCGAATGCAGCTTAGCTTTAAGCTGATTGTTCTGCCGCTCAGTTGCTTAGCACGCAGCGCCATGCTGTAACGGCGAATGTGCTCACTTTGTACGGCAAACCAATTGTCGCATAGCTTATTAAAATACAAGGCGGCAAAACCTAATTGGCTAACATATTGATTGACGGTGTGCGCTGAATACTGGCGTTCAAATTTTAAGTAATCACTAAATAACGTGATGGGTGTACGCCAGTTATCGCTTAAGTCGCTAATATTTGGCGTGTCGTCGCTCATGCCAGTTCCAGTAACCGTATTTGTAATGAGCGTACAAAATCTAACACAAATAAGTTATCTTGTGAGGGCTCAAAGTGGTTCTCATCGTGGCTGCCAAAAGCCAAAATTGCGTAGGGGTTAGTGGGTTCGCCAATTAAATACAGGGCGGTCGATTGGGTATCCTCGTTAAAGAGTAAGTCGCGCTCTTGCTGATTTACCCGCCCTAAATAATGATTACTATCTGACAATCTATGCTTTACTAAGCCCTCAAACGCGCTGTCGTATCTTACGAGTTTGCACTCATTAATAGTCGGGCTCATGCAAATAATGTTGCGTAAGTTACTTGCCAAAGTATTAAAGTCGTAATTGCTCCAAAGCTGACGATGGCATTGACTGAACAAGCGGTACACGAGTTCATTTTGCGTGGCATGCTTGGTCATCGTCTCGATTTGATGTTTTAACTGAGTATTATGTTCACGTAGTTGACGTTGCTGAATATGTACTAACGAAGTCGCACCCTGAACTTGCTGTTGTAACTCAAGTTGAGCTAATAGCGCAGGTTGATTTATTAAAAAATTAGGGTGCTGTTGTAAGTAATCTATTACTTGCTGTTTAGTTAATTCACTCATAGTGCAACTTGTCCATCAAATACATGTTCAGCGGGGCCTGTCATACGCACTGGGTGGCCTTCGCCACTCCAGCGAACTTGTAAGCTACCGCCTGGTAAATCAACTTGCACTGTGCTGGTGAGCTTGTTTTGAATAAAGCCAATCACCATAGCGGCACACGCACCGGTACCACAAGCAAGTGTTTCGCTTACACCACGTTCCCACACTCTGAGTTTAATGTGTTCTTGAGAAATAACCTGCATAAAGCCAATATTTGCGCGCTGTGGAAAACGTTCATGATTTTCAAGCAACGGGCCAAGGGTACTCACTTGTGCCGTTTCAATGTCGTCTACTTCCATGACGCAATGCGGGTTACCCATAGAAACAGCACCACTAAAAACGGTATGTTCTTCTGCACGAATAATATAAGTCAGCTCACGTTTGGTTGCTTTAAGCGGGATTTTACTCGGCTCAAAATTAGGGTGTCCCATGTTAACCGTTACTTGGCCGTCTTTTTCAATATACAGGGTGAGGTTACCCGATTTAGTTGAAACGCTAATTTTATGTTTATTGGTTAAGCCTTTCATGCGCACAAAGCGGGCAAAGCAACGGGCGCCGTTACCACATTGTTCTACTTCGTGGCCGTCGGCATTAAAAATCCGATAGTGAAAATCGAGATCGGGTGAGTAAGGGGCTTCAACCATCAGTAATTGGTCAAACCCAATGCCGAAATGGCGATCGGCCAGCTTTTTGATTTGATCACGGGATAAAAAAACGTTTTGTGTAATATTATCAATCACAACAAAGTCGTTACCTAAGCCGTGCATTTTGGAAAAATTAACTAACATAGCGCTCTAATTCGGTTTTGCTCTGCGCTAATCATGCCACAGAGCAGCTAGGTAACAAAAACGTTTATGGTAAAATTTTCTCACCTTGGTACAGGCTCTCGATGGTTTCGCGTTCGCGAATAAGATGATATTGCTCACCATCTACCATTATTTCGGCAACCCGTGGGCGTGAGTTATAATTTGAACTCATTGTAAAGCCGTATGCTCCAGCGCTACGCTGCACTAACAAGTCACCTTGTTTGAGTGCTAGAGGGCGGTCTTTACCTAAAAAGTCACCGGTTTCACACACCGGCCCAACCACATCATAGTTGTGGGTAGGTGTTTCGTCATCACGCACCGAGACAGGAATAATTTTTTGCCACGCTTGATAAAGTGATGGGCGCAACATGTCATTCATACCCGCATCAACAATCGCAAAGTACTTGTCTTGATTTTGCTTAATAAACTCAACCTGAGTCACTAAAATCCCAGCGTTAGCGGCAATAGCTCGCCCTGGTTCAAAAATCAGTTCAAGGTGGCGATAATTAGTAAGGCGCTGTGTTACTTGTGCTGCATACTCACTCGGGTGGGGAGGCTGTTCGTCGTTGTAGGTTACGCCAAGGCCTCCACCAATATCTAAATGGCTTAACTCAATACCTGCATTTTTTAACTCATCAATTAATGCCAGTAGTTTATCAAGCGCCTCTAAAAACGGTTTGGTTTGTGTCAGCTGTGAGCCAATGTGACAATCAACCCCAACTATATTTAAGCCAGGTAACGACGCAGCATGTTGGTACACACTTAACGCGGTTTCGATACCAATGCCAAATTTGTTTTCTTTTAGGCCAGTAGAAATATACGGGTGTGTTTTAGCATCAATATCAGGATTAACACGAATAGAAATTGGCGCGTCTAGATTAAGCTCACACGCTACTTCTGAAATGCGCTCAAGCTCTGAGATTGATTCAACGTTAAAACATTTAATACCTAATTCTAACGCATAAGCAATTTCGTCAGCGGTTTTAGCAACCCCAGAAAACACCACTTTATTGGCTGCGCCTCCCGCTTTGATGACCCGCGCGAGCTCGCCTTTTGAAACAATGTCAAAACCCGCACCAAGTCGCGCCAGTATATTTAATACTGCAATATTTGAATTTGCTTTAACGGCGTAGCACACTAGGCTTTTATGATCTTGAGCTGCATTGGCAAACGCTAAATAATGGCGTTCAAACGTCGCTCTTGAATACACATAACACGGTGTACCATAGTGCTGTGCAATCGTTGCTACGCTGACATCTTCAGCAAATAGTTGGTTGTTTTTATAATTAAAAAAATCCATTTACTGCTCCTGTTTTTGCTCAATAGGTGTTTGCTTGTTGGGGGTGTCTGTTGGCTGATTTTGTTCAGTAGGCTGCTCTGGTAAGTACAGCGGGCCGCTTTGACCACAGCCAGCTAACGCACACAACAAAACGGTGCTGATTAATAGTTGTTTTAATTGTAAGGTATATGTCGCTTTCATTAGATTAATACGGTTGCTGGCTTTATAATCGCAGAGTAACAGAATATCTAAAAAATGCAGCTATTCGCGGATGATTTTATTCCTGTTACACTAGCTGTACAAACATGCACCCATTATTTAGGCGTCTTGCCTGCAAAGGAAATTAACGATGACTGATCACGAATATCACCAGTTAGCAGAAGCTCTTATGTTCACAATTGAAGAACAAGTTGATGATTGTGAAGCAGATTTAGATTATGAATCGGCTCAAGGTATTTTAGAAATTATTTTTCCAGATCGCAGTAAAATTGTGATTAATAAGCAAGCACCGTTGCATCAAGTGTGGGTGGCAACAAAATTTAACGGTCACCATTTTGAAATGCGTGATGGTCAATGGATTGATAACCGCTCAGGCGCAGAGTTTTGGAGTTTCATCAATGAAGCGTCAACACGTCAAGCGGGTCAAGAAATTAAGTGGCAATCATCGCTATGAGTTTAGAGTTTGTTCAATACCCAGCTCAGGGAACGCATAAAGCCACGGTTATTTGGCTACATGGTTTGGGTGATTCTGGTGACGGTTTTGCCCCAGTAGCGCCACAGCTCGATTTACCCAGTGAACTAGGTGTGCGTTTTGTATTTCCGCATGCGCCTATGCAGGCCGTTACTATTAACGGCGGTATGCAGATGCGCTCATGGTATGACATTAAATCGATGGATTTAGACAAACGTGCAGATGAACAAGGGGTTAGGGAGTCTGCAGCAAAAGTTGAGCAATTAATAACGCAAGAAATGGCTAACGGCATACCGGCGAACAAAATTATTTTAGCGGGATTTTCACAAGGTGGCGTCATATCGCTACATTTAGCCCCGCGTTTAGAGCAAAAGCTTGCTGGCGTTATGGCACTATCAACCTATATGTGTGTGCCACATAAATTGGCTGATGAAGCAAAGCAAACACAGCTAAATATATTTATGGCTCATGGGAGCCAAGATGACGTTGTACCGCATAGCGCGGGTAGAAGTGCGTTTGAAGTATTATCAACGCATAACATGGATGTGAGTTGGCAAGAATACCCTATGGGGCATCAGGTTTGTACACAAGAGTTACAAGCTGTGCGCCAATGGTTAATTTCTCGCTTAAGTTAGTTTAGGAGCCGCTGAGGGTCAAAATGAGTCAAAAAATAGTAATAACAGCAAATGTAAAACGTGAACCACAGGTTAGCGAACCCAGCGTGAGCTATGAGTGGCATTGGCGTCGGATTGTGAGTATTTCTATGTTGGTGATTATGACCTCTGCAGCGGTTATTTACGGCCTGTCTAGCGCTGTGAATGCTGATCAAGGGGCGCCGCATCCTAATGAGCAGCTCGATTTTACTGAGCAACAAACAGCAATTGTGTCGCTAAGCGATGATACTGCAGCATCAGCAGAGAGTGAAAACGCAACAGATGCTGATGAGGAGCCGCTGAGCAGTGTCGCAATTGCAGCACCTAAAATCCTTTCCCCAGATGAGCAAAAACCAGCTCCTATTACCGAACAAGTAACAACAGAGCCTGAAGTTCAACAAAGTATTATTGAGCAAGAAGTAGAGCCAACGCTCACTGCTGAGCCTGAAGAAGCAGCCATGGCTGCAACAGATAACCAAACGCCTGAAACCGAAACGGCCAGTGAAAAACAGGCTGAGCAAAAAGTATTTGCTGAATCAGCACAAGTTGCGAGTGTGGCCATTGGTGCCAAAATAGATACAGCTACTATTAGCCGAGCCGTATTGACGCGCAGTGTGAGTAATCGTGAACCAACCAATGTATTTGCCGCCGATGTGCGTTTAAGCCAATTTGAAGAATCATTGTCATTTTTTAGTGAGCTTAAAAACTTACAAGGTCAGCAGGTAAAGCATATTTGGTTATTTGAAGGCGAAGTGATGGCGGAAGTGTCGCTCAAAGTTACTTCTCCGCGCTACCGAACTTACTCAACTAAAAATATTATGGATTCCCAGTTAGGGAATTGGCGCGTTGATGTGGTTGATGAGCGAGGTTTACTCATTGCGCAAAAAGAATTTAGAATTTTAGCTGATTAAATCGCCCTCAGATAGAACAGGTTTTAATCCTGGAAGGTCAACAGACCCCAGTAATTATTAATGGATATTTTATGACTGAAAAAACAAAGTTAGTTCGCATTGCTACTCGTAAAAGTGCATTGGCACTGTGGCAGGCTGAATTTGTAAAAGCGCAGCTAGAGCATTTTCACGATGACGTGCGTGTAGAGCTGGTGCCTATGTCGACTCAAGGTGACATTATTTTAGATACACCACTGGCTAAAATTGGTGGTAAAGGCTTATTTGTAAAAGAACTAGAACAAGCCATGCTTGATGGGCGAGCAGACATTGCAGTGCATTCAATGAAAGACGTGCCAGTCGAATTTCCAGATGATTTAGAGTTACACGTTATTTGTGAGCGTGAAGACCCGCGTGACGCGTTTGTCTCAAATAATTTTGCCAATATTGATGCGTTACCGCAAGGCGCCATTGTTGGCACCTCAAGTTTACGTCGCCAATGCCAAATCAGAGCGTTGCGTCCAGATTTAGAAATTCGTGACTTACGTGGCAATGTAAATACACGTTTAGCAAAGCTTGATAGTGGTCAATACGATGCGATTATACTCGCAGCGGCTGGGCTAATTCGTTTAGAAATGGGTGAACGTATTCGTGACTTTATTGAGCCAGAAGTGTCGTTACCTGCTAATGGTCAAGGTGCTGTCGGTATTGAATGCCGTATAAATGATGAAGTTACTAAAGCCTTATTAGCTCCGCTGGAGCACAGTGAAACTCGTATTCGTGTTAATGCCGAGCGCGCAATGAACCGCCACTTAGAAGGGGGCTGCCAAGTTCCGATTGGTGCTTATGCATTGGTTGATGGTGAGCAAGTGCATTTACGTGGTTTAGTTGGGGCGATTGATGGCAGCGAAATTTTACGCGATGAAATTAGTGGGCATGTTGATGATGCGGAAAAATTAGGAGTTGAGCTGGCTAAAAAACTCTTAGCACAAGGCGCAGATAAAATCCTTGCTGACGTATATCGAGACGCATAATGAAACACATCTTGATAACTCGGCCCGAAGGAAAAGGCGCAGCCCTTGCACAGCAACTTGAGCAAGCGGGTTATCAAGCGTCTTTGTGTCCTGTTCTAAAAATAACGTATTTAACCCCAACCAGCGTTGAGCTAAGCCCGTTGGTTAATGCCGACAAAATTATTTTTGTTTCGCAAGATGCAGTACATGCACTGAGTGCGCTTAAGCCTGCAATTAACACCAAAGCGCAGTTTTATGGTGTTGGCCAACAAACAGCCGACACCATTTATGAAGTATTTGGTGTACGTGCTGCTTTACCAAAACAACATGATTCTGAGGGGTTGCTGGCGCTTAAGTCATTGGCTGAGGTTGATGGCAGTAATATCGTGTTGGTTAAAGGTATTGGTGGGCGGCCTGAGATAGCAAAAACCTTAAAACAACGCGGTGCTTTTTTAAATAATTGTGTGGTGTATCAGCGTGAGCCGGTAGCGCAACAACCCGCTGACTGGATAGACCACTGGCAAAGCCAGAATGTACACGGTATAGTCATTACTAGTAATGCCGCCGTTGATGCCATTTTTAATACCCTTACCGCGGCGCAACTAACATGGTTACAACAGTGCGAATTTTATGTTGCCAGTGAGCGTATTGGCGATTATTTACAACAGCAAAAAATAAATTCGACACATATACATACTGCGGCAGGGGCTAGCGACCACGCTATGTTTGCCTGCATTAATCAGCAAGGTAGCAAAATGAGTGAACAGTCAGCGACGTCAAAAGTAGAAAAAGCAGCAGCGCAACCAATAGCCAATAACACGTCTAATACCGCTAAAAACGACACTGCAAAAGCCAATAATCAAACGCAAAATAATACCCATAAAGTGAGTAAGGTGGGCAGTTTAGCGTTGGTGATTTCGTTACTTGTTGCTAGTGGCGTGGGTTATGAGTTTTATCAAAAGCTCAATGCCGGTAAAGTGCAAAATTTAGCGGTTAATGCATTAACAGAGCAAAATAAGATATTGCAGCAAGAGCTGCAAGCGCTTAAGTCTGAGCAACTCAGTCTACAGCAAGCGTTACAAAAGAGCGAAGAGCAAATTGCTATGGCGCTCAATGAAAACTCTGTAAAAAATCAGCAAGCATTAAAAGCAGCACTGCAAAAAGTGCAGCAAAGTGGTAACACATTAAACCCACAAGAAGTGACTAGCTTACAACGCATGGCTGAATTTAAATTGTGGGCTGAACAAGATTACCAAGGCACAAGTGCAGTGCTTAAACGTTTAGATTCACTTTTAAGCGACCACCCAGGCACGCTTGAGTTGCGCCAAGCAATTATACAAGACATACAAACGCTCGATAGCATTAAACCCGTTGCAACAGAGGCGATTTACTTACAGTTAAATAGTGTAAGAGATCGTATCGATAACTTGGTATTTAATGCGGTTAATTTGCCAGAAGAAGCGTCAGTAACTGACGAAAACGCGCTCTCTGAAAATATGAGTGATTGGCAGCAAAACATCCGAAATAGCTGGAATAAAATAGTTGATAGCTTTATTACAATTCGCCATCACGAAGGGGTATTAATAGAGCCGCTATTAACTGATAGAGAGCGCCACCTGATTAATCAGCGCATAAAGCTCAATATTACTCAGGCGCAAGATGCGCTAATGAGCAAGCAAGCCAGCATCTATTTTAGCGCCTTAAACGACACAAAACGTTTAGTTACTGAATACTTTAAGCAAGATGATAATGCCACAAAAGTGGTACTACAAACTTTAGTAAACCTTGAAAAAGAGCCGCTTAACTTTAACCCTGAGGTGACATTGCAAAGTACTCAGCAAGTTAAGGAGTGGGCACAATGATAGGGTTGATCATTTTTATTGTCGCTATCGTATTGGTATTAGCGATCACTCCTTTCGTGTTAGATGAAAAAGGCTATGTGCTGATTTCATTTAATAACACCACCATAGAAGGTACGATTGTTTCGTTTTGTATTATGGCGGCACTGAGCGCAGCGGCTTTGTATTTAACTTATAAACTCGTACGCTACTGTTTATCTATTTACAGAAATACCAAACATGGATTTTTTGCTCGCAGCCAAGAGCGCAAGCATGCAGCTATAGAGCAAGCACTGTGGAGCTTGATTAATGACGATTACGCGCAAGTGGAAAGCGCGTTATCAAGTAACAGTGTGCCAGCTAAATTTTTAGACATACGTTTGGCGTTACTAGCAAAAGCTGCACTGGCAAATAATCAACCCGATAAAGCGCTGGAATACTTGTTTGAAATAAGCCCTAAGCAGCAACTAAAAGTGGCTAAACTATGGTTAGCCAGTGGCGACAGCAGTGTTATTGAACCGCAAATACGGATGGCGGCTGAATCTAAAAAAGCCACGGTACTTGAGCTTAAACTGTACACTGAAGTGTTGGTGCAACAGCAGCACTTTAAAATATTAGAAGACTTTTTACCGCGCTTATTACGTAAAGATGCATTGAGCGATAAGCAGTGGCAGCAGGTGTTTTTAGCTTATTTTGCTGCTCAAGCGAGTGATGAGCTAACCAGTAAGTACCAGCAATTAGGTAAGAAATTGCAAGTACATGCGCACACTGCGTACTTAACTCAAATGGCAAAAACAGGGCAGTTGGCGAGTATTGAAAACGAGTTAATTAAAATGCTCAAACACGCTAAGCACCACTCTGAACTTGCCGACATTTTACGTGAAGCTGCGCCAAGTAATGCTTACAAGCTGCAATCAAGCATTCAAGAACGGTTGAAAAAAGATGAGCACAATAACGCGTTATTATTAGCATTGGCGTGTTTAGCGAATGCCCAAGGTGATTATGATTTAGCTGCACGAGTATTCGACAAAGCGCTTAATAGTGATAACAAATCACAGTATCGACAACAAGCTATACTAAGCTATAAACACAGCGCACAATTAGATAAGGCGCTTGTGCTCTATCAATAATGGATTATATTTTATAAATCAATAATTAAAAGCGCAGGAGCGAAGGCTATGAAAAATGTGTTTACACTCTCTTTTAGTCTTGCATGCGCTTATTTTTTTACTGGTTATCTTAGTAATTTATTACTCGCAGTTGACGGTTATGCCGTGGCTTCTTGGCCACCTGCAGGCATTGCACTAGCCAGTTTTTTATTATGGCGCCATCGCGCTTACTTAGGCATTATTGCTGGTTCTTTACTGATTAATTTAATTCATTTAGACCATGTTACTGATATTTTAAACTGGCAAATTTTGTTACATGCAGTGGGCCTCAGCTTCGCTGCTTTTTTGCAAGCATGGCTTGGCGCGCAAATAATTACAAAAGTAATAAAAGCCCCTCTAGACCTTTCATCGTTAAAATTAAGTATTCAAAGCTTAGTAATTGCAGGTCCTGTCTGCTGTGTTATAGGCGCTATTGCTGGCACGAGTTTATTAGTATTTAACCAGATCATCCCTGCTGCGAATGCGCTGGATAATTTTATTACTTGGTGGATAGGTGACAGCATTGGCGTATTAATTTTTACCCCATTGCTATTAGCTGTATTTCACTATTCTGAAATGCGCCATCGACTACAAGTTATTGTTCCTGCATTACTTATTTATGCGATTATTAGTATTAGTTTTTATGGTGCAGCGAGTGTAAAAAAACAAAAAGACACTCAAAAGCAAGAAACGAAAGTGCTTGCGACTCAAAGCGCTATAAATCAAAAGTTAGATGAGATCATTGCGCATCTATCTTTATTAAGTGGTTTTTTAGCAAATAGTGAAGACGTTAGTTTTAGTGAGTTTACGCAGTTTACAGCTAAACAATTAAGCTACAGTGAAGAAATACTTGCTTTTAAATGGGTTCCTGCGATTACTGATGATTCTCGTGCCGAGTATCAATCATGGATTGAGCAAGTTGATAGCGAAAACCCGTTTATCAAACAAAAATCAGCGAATGGGCAATGGCAAAAAGCCCCCTATCGAGAGCTCTATTACCCCGTAAAATATATAAACCCACTTAGGGGAATGAAAGATATTGTTGGGTTTGATTTAGGTTCAAACGAGCAAGTACGCACAGCACTCACTAAATCTAAAGTACTTAATGAATTGGTGATCAGTGAACCGACAGCACTGATACCGAATAACGAAGAATTAAGTGTATTTTTTATGTATCCCGTTTTTGGAAATGTGGTAACAGAAGGCGATTTTAAAGGATTTGTTGTTGCCGTAGTTAGCTTAGCTAAACTTTCTAAGTCGCTGTCGTTTGACTCTAATGAGCGTATTGCGATTAGTTTTTTTGATATTAATAATGCTGAAAAACAGCAGGCACTTTATATTGCAGAGCATCATTCTATGGTGTTACTAAAAAAATATCAGTTGCTAATTGGTCAGCGAATGTGGCGCGTTGAGCTGCATCAACCCGTTTTAAAATCATCGTGGTTCATATACTGGCTAGCGCAAATAGTGGGTATGTTATTTGTGTGGTTGTTGATTATATTTTTGATCTCTGTGACGGCTACCAATATTCGGATTCGCGAACAAGTGGCAAAGCAAACACTCACGCTACGCCAAGAAAAACAAAAGGCCGATGAAGCCAGCGCTATAAAAAGTCAGTTTTTAGCCAACATGAGTCATGAAATACGCACGCCAATAAATGGCATAAAGGGTATGCACTATTTAGCGCTACAACAACAGGATTGGCAGCAAGCAAAAGGCTATATAGAGCAAGCTGATGGTGCTCTAAGTGTATTATTAAGAGTGTTAAACGATGTACTCGATTTTTCTAAAATGGAAGCCGGTAAACTTGAGTTAATGCAAGAGCCTGTGAACCTCAAGCAATTAGCCGAAGACATCGTCGGTTTAATGCAATTTGAGGTGGAGAGTAAATCGCTTTCTTTAAAATTAGAGTATGACAGCGATGCGCATTTAATTCTCAATACCGATCCTATTCGTTTAAAGCAAATTCTGCTTAATTTATTAAATAATGCAGTAAAATTTACCGCAAAGGGCTGTATTACGTTAAAGATTTGGCAATCATCAAAAATGACATATTTTAGTGTTAACGATACCGGGATTGGCATTAGCTCTGCAGCTCAAAAACAGCTTTTTAAACCCTTTTCTCAAGCAGATAGCTCAACGTCACGTCAGTACGGTGGTACTGGTTTAGGTTTGAGTATTTGTAAAAAATTGGTCGAATTGATGGGAGGGGCTATTGATTTAAAAAGCAGTGAGGGGCATGGATCTACGTTTACTTTTAGCTTACCAGTTCATTCATCGCTGCCAAAAGCCAAATACAGTGCTGATGCTTTATCAAAAATTGATGTCAGTAATATTTCTTTAGAAAAATATCAATTACTTATAGTGGAAGACAACCCATTAAACCAACATGTTGTAAGTGCTATTTTAGAAACTAAACACGGTATTGCTGATATCGCAAATGATGGCTTAGAAGCGATTGCGATGCTTAGCGAAAAAAACTACGACCTAGTATTAATGGATATTCAAATGCCTAATATGGATGGTTTACAAGCAACAAAAGTGATTCGTAATGAGTTAGGTTTTTTTGATTTACCTATTATTGGTTTATCCGCCAACGCTCACGAACAAGACGCTCAAAAAGCGATTGCCTCTGGAATGGATAGCTACATGACCAAGCCTATTGAAGCTGATGAGCTATTTAAAACGCTTTGGTATTGTTTATCTCGCTTAGATAAGTAACAGTTATTTTTGTACAAAAGGCAGACATAAGACCTCCAAGCGCCATTTTAAATATTCTACACTTGAAATATTACTGTACCTGCGTATCATTCGCGCAATTTTAATCCAACCGAGTAGCTACTATGATTAATAGAAAAATACCTTTGCTAGATATTCACCGTCACTTAGATGGGAATGTACGCGCGCAAACCATACTAGAACTTGGTCGTCAGTTTAATATAGCTTTACCAGCAGATAATGTTGAAGCACTTATTCCTCATGTTCAAGTTATTGATCCTGAGCCAAACCTAATGGCATTTTTACAAAAGCTTGATTGGGGGGTCACGGTACTGGGTGATTATGATGCTTGTAGACGAATTGCGATAGAAAACATTGAAGATGCACAAGCGCAAGGCCTTGATTACGTAGAACTACGTTTTAGCCCTTACTATATGGCACAAAGCCAAGGTTTACATCCTCAGGGCGTTGTTGAAGCCGTGGTTGATGGTATTAAAAGTGCAACAAAAGATGCTGATATTAAAGCAAACTTAATTGGTATTTTATCTCGTACTTACGGTGTTAAAACCTGTCAACACGAGCTGGATGCTTTACTTGCTTTTAAAAATGATTTGGTCGCGGTTGATTTAGCGGGTGACGAAATTGGTTACCCTGGTGAACTGTTTGTTGATCACTTTAAACAAGTTCGCGATGCATATTTAGCGGTTACTGTGCATGCTGGCGAAGCATTGGGTGCTGCCAGTATTTGGCAGGCATTAAACGGGCTTGGCGCAAGCAGAATAGGGCATGGCGTTAAAGCGATTGAAGACTCAACGCTAATGGATTATTTACGTGATAACCGTATTGGTATTGAATCGTGCTTAACCAGTAATATTCAAACCAGCACAGTGAATGATTTAACTAAGCATCCGCTTAAACAGTTTTTAGATCATGGCATTTTGGCCAGCATTAATACCGATGATCCGGCTGTTGAAGGGATTGAAATTGAGTACGAATACGCAACTGCAGCGCCACAAGCTGGTTTATCGCAAGCTGATATGGAAAAAGCGCAAGCCAATGCACTTGAGATTGCGTATTTAAGTGATGCAGATAAACAGGCACTCAAAACCAAAGTCGCACAGCGTTAATCACCTGTACTATAAAAAAATGCCACTGTTTACAGTGGCATTTTTGTTTATATGTGAGTTTGACAGCTAACGTAATTATCATAAAGTGCTTTTAAAATATCGGCACGGCTGATCATGCCAACTACAACGTCACCATCAACCACGGGATAATTCTTTGGCTTACCAGGTTGCATTTGTTCTGCTAATTCCATGATATTGGTATCACCGCTGACCGTCACAACTTCTGTTTGCATCAACTGCGACACTTTTACCATACCGTCACAAAAATAACTGCTTTGCATTAGGGGTTTGAGTAGCTCTTGCTCAGAGATAAAACCTACTAGCAACTTGTTATCGTCAAATACTGGGGCGCCAAGCAATTTAAATTTTTGTAGTTCTGCAATGGCGGTCGTCATTTCTGTATTAGGGGTGATATGAGGCAACTTGTGTTGCATAAAATCTTTTACTTTTGTATTTAGCATTTAGGTTTCTCCCGCTGAATGTTCTATACAAAGTATGGTTTATAGATTGGGTTTTAGGAAATTGTTTATGTTGATGAGTTTAATAGGTAATAACAATCATCGCAGCGGTAATGGCGGGTAATAAAAACAACGAAGGCACCTTAAGGTGCCTTAAAAATAATCTGCTATCTTTTACTTTATAAAAGCAAATGCATCTGCGTACATGTTTTCGCGAATGGCTCCGTGGCTAATAAAGTCATCGCGCACTATGCCTATCATGTCAAAACGACCTGCCATGTAAATATCATAAGGTTCAAGCGAGATGATATCCTGCATAACCGCTTTATGTACAAAGCCAGTATGGCCAGTCCAGCTGTCAGTAGGATTTTCTACCACAGGAATAAATTCGAAGTGCTTATGACTATCTGCCCAAGCTTTCATTTCGGTGTGTGCATACAGCGCAGACTCTTCTTTAACACCCCAATAAAATAGCACTGGGCGCTGACAATTTATTTCAGCAAGGTGATCGGCCATTGATTTTGCGTAAGAGAAGCCTGTGCCGCCAGCAAGTAAAATAATAGGGCGCTCGCACTGCAAACGTAGTTGAGAAACACCTAAGCCCGCTTCAATAGTCACGGTTTGATTATTATTGTGGGCACTACGAAGGTGCTCTAGCGATTGCATAGCATATGAGTCAGCAACTGAAGCACCAATATGTAATTCTAAAGCATCCGTTTGTGAAGGACGGCTTGCAATTGAAAACGCACGTTTATCTTTTTCACCTAAAACCAATTGTAAATATTGGCCAGCTTCAAATGTGACGGGTTGCTGCGGCTTTAAAATAACTTTATGAACAAATTCTGTTAGTGGACTGATAGAAACAACGTCAGCGTGTAATGTTTGCATGTTTTACCTTAAATTAGCGGATACGCACTTTATTTGAGCAATAGTAGCATATCCGCAGGGTGAGTTTATAGCCTAGACCAAAGTCGTTAAAGAATACCTAGGCTATCCCAAAGTTCATCAACGCGATCTTTAGTGGCTTGATCCATAACAATAGGTTCGCCCCACTCACGGGTTGTTTCGCCAGGCCATTTGTTGGTTGCATCCATGCCCATTTTTGAACCAAGGCCAGAGACAGGCGATGCAAAGTCTAAATAGTCTATTGGCGTGTTTTCAATTAACGTGGTGTCGCGTGCAGGATCCATACGGGTAGTAATAGCCCATATTACATCGTTCCAATCTCGGGCGTTAATGTCATCGTCGCAGACAATAACAAATTTAGTGTACATAAACTGTCGTAGGAATGACCAAACCCCCATCATTACGCGCTTGGCGTGCCCGGGGTATTGTTTTTTCATCGTAACCACGGCCATACGGTACGAGCAGCCCTCTGGCGGTAAATAAAAATCAACGATTTCTGGAAACTGTTTTTGTAAAATTGGCACAAATACTTCGTTTAAAGCCACCCCTAAAATAGCTGGCTCATCAGGCGGACGACCCGTAAAGGTACTGTGATAAATAGGGTCTTTACGATGAGTAATATGAGTGACTGTCATAACGGGAAAGTCATCGACTTCATTATAGTAACCCGTATGGTCGCCATAAGGGCCTTCAGGTGCCATTTCACCTGGCATAATATGCCCTTCAAGCACGATTTCTGCGCTGGCCGGTACTTGTAAATCATTCGAAATAGACTTAACCACTTCCGTTTTACTGCCACGCAATAAACCGGCAAAAGCATATTCGCTTAATGTATCGGGGACCGGAGTAACCGCCCCTAAAATTGTGGCAGGATCAGCCCCTAATGCCACTGATACCGGATACGGCTCACCAGGGTGTTCTTTGCACCACTCTTGAAAATCAAGCGCGCCACCACGATGAGATAACCAACGCATAATAATTTTATTTTTGCCAAGTAACTGCTGGCGATAAATCCCTAAATTTTGACGCTTTTTATAAGGCCCTTTGGTAACGGTTAAACCCCAAGTAATTAAAGGCGCAGCATCACCAGGCCAGCAATGCTGAATAGGAAGCTTGGTTAAATCAACATCGTCACCTTGTAAAATAACTTGTTGGCAAGGCGCTTTTTTTACTTCTTTGGCTGGCATATTAAGGACTTGCTTAAATACCGGAATTTGTCCAAGGGCTTCTTTAATGCCTTTTGGTGGCTCTGGCTCTTTTAAAAATGCCAATAACTTACCAACTTCACGTAATTCACTGACATCTTCTTGGCCCATGCCCATTGCTACACGCTTAGGTGTACCAAATAAGTTAGCTAGAACAGGCATGTCATACCCTTTCGGGTTTTCAAATAATAAAGCGGGGCCTTTAGCACGCAGTGTGCGATCGGCAATTTCGGTCATCTCAAGATACGGGTCGATTTCTTGGCTGATGCGTTTTAATTCGCCTCGTTTTTCAAGTAAATCGATAAAATCGCGTAGATCTTTGTATTTCATTGTGGGCCGTTACTTAGCAAAAAGTTAAAAGTATTATACCCAGTTCATGCAAGCCAAGTCATTACTTGCACTTAAAACTTAAAGCGCTCTACCGCACCTTTTAAAGAGTGTGCAAGTTGGTTAACATCTTCACTTTCGCTTGCTAGGGTCGTCGCATTGTCGGCATTTAAGGTGGCATGATCGGTTACCTTAGCCATTATTTGTTGGATATCAGTGCTGTTTGCAAGTTGTTCATGCGATGCATGGGCAATGTCTTTGCTCATTGCATTGACCGATACTAACGTGCTTTTGATACGCTCAACGGCTGCATTTAGTTCAGTACTGTTTTCAACACAATGTTTGGCTTGTTGTTGACCATCATTTATTTCAGCTTGGGTAGACTGAGTATGTTGTTGTAGTGTGTTGATCATGGTGGTTATTTCGCTAGTGGAGCTTTGTGTTCGTGCTGCGAGCGAACGCACTTCATCGGCCACTACGGCAAATCCTCGACCATGTTCACCGGCTCTTGCTGCTTCAATGGCCGCATTAAGCGCTAGCAAATTGGTTTGCTCTGCAATACTGCTAATCGTATCAACAATAGCGCCAATCAGTTTGGTGTATTGTGCAAGCTCTTCGGTGCTGCTAACTGCTTTATCTAGGCGGCTTAAAAGAGATTCAATACTTTGGCTATTGTTGTTTGCAATGTCATTGACATCATTTGCAAACTGCGAGGCATTCGTTATTTCATTTGAGGTACTCTGCGCTTGTTCGTAAACGGCTTGTGAGCTTTGTAGCATACGTTGCGCTAATGAGGTTGCTTGTGCGCTGCGTTCCAGCTGTTGCTTAGCAACGATGGTCATTTGTTGCCCTTTTTCACTGGTTTGAATGGCTGAATTATCGAGTTCGTAGGCGTCGTTACTGATCCCTTTTATTAGGTGAGTTAAATCATCACAAAGCTTATTGGTATTATGCAGTAGGGTACCAAATTCGTCTTTACTTAGAGGATTACTACGCTGTGAAAAGTCACCTGAGGCTATACGTGCGAGTTCTTTATTCACCTTTTTAAGTGGTTTTAGCATGGCGTTAGTAGTAAACACTGAAATAATAACCAGCAAAACAATTAAAACAAAAGCAATAATAATAGCTAAGCTAGAGCCGGTATTGATTGCTGACTTAGCGCTCTCTTGCAGGGAGTCAAAGCGCGTGTCTGCAAGTTTATTAAGCTCAATTAGCTGATTTTCTATAATGATAAAGGCATGTTGAAAACTTTCAAACCGCTGATCAACCTTGTCTTTGCTATTGAGTACAGTGTTCTGCAATGCATACAGCCCATCAGGATTATTTAATAGGCTGCTTAAATCGTTAAACGCCGCTATTAACTCATTGGCGTTGAGCTTATTTGCAATAGGAGAGGCTTGTTGCTCTAAATAACTAAGATTAGATTGAATATTATCGAGTAAAAAAGAAGTGTCCTGTTGGTGGGCATTGATATCTTCAGAGGTGGTTACTTGCCCAATGCCTTTGACATTATTGTTTAGAGTAAATAATAAATCATCAATTCGAGTCGCTGTGCCAAAAACTGCATTTAAAAGCGATTGCTGGTTGCCCGCTACGTTTATAAGCTCTATATCAAGTAATTGGTTACTCAGATCGCGAAGCTGTTCATTAAAGGTAACTGTCAGTGCTGCGGCGGTACTTTGCGCCTTAAAGCGTTGCTCTTTTGCTGCAAGCATGTCGTTGCTTATAGTGTTTAGTTTAGTGAAGTCATTATGAATAGTAACAAGTAATGTTTGCATACTTTGTTGCTTGGCAACTTGTGCTTTTAGCGTCTCTAATTTATTAAAAAACTGTGTTTGCTCTGCGTGTGCTTGCTTTTTATTTTGCAGTAGTAAATCAAGTTTAGTTTGGCTGTAAGCAATGGCGTTAAATTTAGTAATTGAAAGTAGCGATAAACGCAGGTCTTTACTCGCTTGCTGTACCGGAACCGCTAACGTTTCTATGCGCGAGTTAGTGGTACTGATTTGATGGAGTGACCAGTAAAAAAATATGCAGCTGGTGAGCATTAACAGGCCAATAGCTGAAAAGGCTAAAATTATTTTATGTTTTATAGCGATAGAATGCATAACTTTATCAACAGTATTAAGACTTTTGTTAGTGTAGCAAGTTTTTTAATATGTTGTTAGTTAGTGGTTAATTGCTTGTGCATTGATATTTTTTACCGTTAATTATTAGCATAGCTTGCTCGCCCTTACTCCAAAACAGTACCTTGGTATTAATATATTTGCTACCAGAGGCACTCACCTCATGAGTTAATAAATAATCATGCTTATTAAAGCGGAGCGTCGCCTGTTTGTTGCTAATAATATCTAGCTGTGCAGCGGTGTTATCGCACATGTAGTTTGTTGTAATGGGTTGCTCATTGCATGCAACCAGGGCTATTAAAGCAATAGTAATGGCGTAGTGTTTCATTAGGCTGTGTTTTACTTATTTAGTCGCTTGGTTAATTAAGAGCTTAGCAAAGCTAAATTAACCGTTGGTGAAAATAAGGCTTTACGTTATGTTTAAGCTCTTATTTTTAGCTAGGGAATATCATGGCTGGCACTAACCTCTTAACATTACTTGATGATATAACGACCTTACTTGATGATATTGCGACCATGAGTAAAGTTGCGACTAAAAAAACGGCAGGCGTACTAGGAGATGACTTGGCGCTCAATGCGCAGCAAGTTACAGGGGTCACTGCCGATAGAGAGCTGCCGGTAGTATGGGCGGTGGCAAAAGGGTCGTTTTTAAATAAAGCGATATTAGTCCCTGCTGCGTTATTAATTAGTGTGTGGTTGCCTTGGCTAATTACGCCACTTTTGATGATGGGTGGTTTATTTTTATGTTTTGAAGGCGCTGAAAAAGTATTTGCTCGCTTTTTACCTCACCATGAGGAAACGATAGATGATGATGAAAAGTTAGATTTAGTTGAATATGAAAGGCAAAAAGTAAAAGGTGCTATTCGTACTGACTTTATTCTGTCTGCTGAAATTATTGTAATTACCTTAGGGACTGTGGCTGGGGCTACGTTAATGAATCAAGCACTGGTGCTAAGTGTTATTGCCATCATCATGACAATTGGTGTTTATGGGCTGGTAGCTGGAATTGTAAAACTTGATGATGCAGGATTGTATTTACTTAACCAATCAAAACTCTCTGCGAATAAATTTAAAGAATTACTGGGTAAAGGCCTACTTGCAGCAGCTCCCCGACTTATGCAGTTTTTAGCCTTTGCAGGTACAATCGCCATGTTTTTAGTGGGGGGTGGAATTTTAGTGCATGGTGTTGAGTTACTGCATCATACGCAGATTGATATCACACATTACGCCCAGTCAACTTTAGGTGGGGTAGGTGAGATGCTAGCCCCTTTAGTATTTGATGGCTTACTTGGTGTGGTTGCGGGTTTGGTTATTGTTATTATGCATGTAACCTATACTAAGCTCTTTAAAACCCATAATAGCGCGGCGTAATCGCGCTACTTTACATTATTCACATTGTGCACTTTTACATAATTGCTCAAGCTCGTGTTTAGCTTTGCTATTACCTTGAGCAATGGCTTTTTTGTACCAATAAATAGCTTGTGGGGCGTTTTTCTCTGTGCCTTGCCCGTCGCGATACATTTGCGCCAGATTTAGTTGCCCCCATTGAGAACCTGTTTGCGCTGCAAGAGCAAAGCTTTCTAGCGCCTCATCGTATTGCTCATCTTTGTGGTACATAATTCCTTGTTGATTATTTTTATCGAGCTTTACTCCTTTATATAAAGGTTTTGGCTGTGGCGGAAACATCACAAACCCCCCATATAAACTATTTGCATAGGGGCGCAGCACGTCGAATATAATGTCATCCTTGTATAAGCGTTTTATTTCATTACGAGGTAGGGTGATGGTTTTAGACGAAAAGTAATCTCTTTGCACTAATAAACTTGCACGCATTGCTGTGGTTATAGCACTGCTGCGCTTATAGCTGTAATTACTCACCTGAAACGTTATAAATTGCTGATCAAAGCTCAGCACTTGCGCTACTTTTAAATTAGTCAGTGTCCACGGTTCATGAGTGAATTTATCGGCCTTTACTAAATAGGTATCGTAGGCTTTGGGGTTGGTTAAATAACTTTGTTTTAGCGCCTCAGCATTAAGGTGTTTTTGGTAAAAAAATAACAATACCCACAGCAATAAAACTAACCCAATACAGTATTTGGGTAGGCTTAGCTTTTCGAACAGGGGTAACTTTTTAATGCTTGTAGGCTCACAATGTCCACATTGATAGCACTCGCGTTTATAGCTCAACTTTATCGGAAATATAGGAAGAATAGTAAAGCGCAAAAAGCGGCTTTGGTTAACTAAGTGATAGCTGTTACTTTTGCAATTAGGGCAACACTGTACTTGTGTAAAATGAGGAAAAGACTGACTGGTATTGAAAAGCAGCATGAAAATACGCTCCCTGTTTTAATTCTCTTTAAGTTAAAACAATGAGCGTATTAGTTAAAGCAGCAAACTGTAAGTAATTATGTCAGTTACTCTTTAGTGCGTGCTTTTGGCTTAATGGTCGTTTTAGCGTCGGCGGCCATTAACGCAAATACAGCATAAGCAGCGGTGTTTTGACGAAGTTTAGCGGGGGTTACTTTATCAAGGGTGTCATCCGCTGTATGGTGGTAATCAAAGTAGTCAGTACCATCTTGTGCCAGTTCAAAAATAGGCGCAGAAACTGCATTTTTAAATGGGATGAGATCGGGGCCGCCTTTAGCTTCATTTTGGCCAATGTATTCAATATTTAATGGCGCAAGCTCTTTGGCAATCGCGCGCACTACTGGCAGTGAAGCTGCGTTTACATTTGATTCAAAGCCATAAACTACATCAGCACCAAAGTCAGACTCTGCAGCAGCCACAATGTTATTAAGCTCATTTTTATGCTTTGCAAAATACGCTTTTGCGCCCCAAAGGCCGAGTTCTTCAGCTGCAAAAAGCACAACGCGAATACTGCGCTTAGGACGTTTTACATCACTAATATGCTTTGCTGCTGCCATGGTTAAGGCAACGCCAGCGCCATCATCCAGAGCGCCAGTACCTAAATCCCACGAATCTAAGTGTCCACCAATAAGTACATATTGCTCAGGGTTTTCAGTACCATTAAATTGGCCAATGACGTTATAACCAGTGCCCTCGCCTAGGTTTTCGGTTTGTACATTAATATTAACCGACACGTCTTTGTTTAATGCGACTAATCGTGCTATTTGGTCAGCATCAGGATTGGCAATAGTCACGTTAGGTATTTTAATTACCCCTTCTTTATAATAGCTACCGCCGGTATGTGCAAAGCGATGGTGGCCAGTGCTAACTGAGCGCATCATATAGGCAACGGCGCCTTTTTTAGCTGCTTCAATTGCTCCGGTAGCACGGGCTTTTACCGCGGGGCCATAACCATTGCCGTCAATATCACGGTTCATACGGTAATTAATATAAGCAATTTTACCTTTTAAGCTATTCGCCGGTGCAGCTTTTAATTCGTCAAGGGTTTCGAATAAGACGACAGGTGCACTGATCCCCTCTTTGGGTGTACTAATGCTGTTACCCAGTGCTGTTAAATGCAGAGGTTGCTCGCTTGGAGTGAGTATTTTTCCGCTTTCGCTATAGCGACGCCATTCAGGGAAGGTTGCTTCTTCTAACCAGACTTTATCAAAGCCCAATTCATCAAACTTTGCTTTTGCCCAAGCAACGGCTTTCTTATCGTTTTCGGTGCCTGGTAGGCGCGGGCCTATTTCAGTGGTGAGTGATTCTAGTAATTGATAGCTTAAATCACTTTTAAGGGCGGTGGTGCGCACCTCATCTACTTGTTGTAGCTGTTTTGTAGTGAATTCACTGTTGTTGGCGCTTACCGTCATGCTGGTGGTAAATAGGAGTGCTGTGAGCAATTGTTTCATATTCAGAGAGCCTTTGTAATGATTAACACCATTAAAGCATGTAACAAACAGGATAAAAAATAGATGAGATGAGTAGGCTATTCAGTGGGTTCAAAAGTCAGTTCAAAAAAAAGCCCACCTCAAATTGAGGTGGGCTATGGGTTTTTAAAGTTTGTATTTAAAAGCTAAATTGCGCTGCTAAACGCACGTTTGTGCCTTCACCTACCGTCACGTTATTTAATCCACCACCGGCTAGGTAGTTTTTATCGAATAAGTTTTCAATGTTTAAACGCAGGTTAATATCTGTATTACTTACCTTAAGTGCGTATGTTGCGCCAACATCAACACGGGTATATCCCTGTTTTGTTACTGTATTGGCATTATCGGCAAAACGTTCACCTTCATAAAAAGCGCCGGCATTAAAAGCAATGGCGTCGTTGAGTTCATAACGGGTCCAAAGTGAGGCTGACCACTTTGGCGCATCGGTTGGGCGCTTACCTTCTAATTCTTCATCTCGTTCATAGTTAGCATCTAAATACATGGTTGATGCCATAACAAATAAACGATCGGTAGCAGCACCTTGTGCAGAAAGTTCAAAGCCTTTATGGCGTTGTTCACCTGCTTGCGTGGTTATACTGGTTATATCACCAATAGGGTTAATCAGATTTTCGCTCACTAAGGTGCCTGTTTTACTAATATCAAATAGGGCGCCGCTAAGCATTAATCGATCATCAAACAGTTGCCATTTAACCCCAACTTCTCGTTGCTCAGAGGTAATGGCATCGAGTTTCATGCCATTATTAACATCATTTTCATTTTCTAATGTTTCGTTTTGCGGCTCAAATCCTTCCGAGTAACTTGCGTATACGGTTGCTGATGCATTTGGATGGTAAAGTACGCCGACCTTAGGTACGAACGATTCGTTATTGCTGTTTTCTTTACTTTGTTTATCGTAACGACCACCCAGTGATAGTTGCCATTTAGGCGAGAACGAAATCAAATCTTGAATATAAATCCCGTAGTAATCGTAGGCAGATGAGCTAATAGTATCATCTGATTTGTAACTTATATTAGGGCGATTAGGCTCATTTTGACCGGCAGAAAAATTAATTGCATCAGCAGATGTGCGTAATTGGCCGTAGTAATAATCCAGTGAATTAGCGCCTATTAATAATTGATGATGCACACCCACGGTTTCAAATTCGCCAATAAAGTCGATAAAAGCAGTTTTAAATTGCCAATCATCAAAGCGATCGTAAGGGCGTGACTGATAACTATCGCCTTCGATAAAGTCACTTGGCTTACGTGGTGCTGACTCAAAACGCTGGCGCTCAAATGTTTGTTCATTGTAGCCAAGTTTTACTTGCCAGTTATCGGCTAAAAATACATTAAAATCAATGCCCATGTTTTCAACGGTGATGTCGGTAAAGGCCCAAGACATGTCACGAATTGTTTTATCGTTACCAATGATATTAGCATCATTATCGATCCAAGCCCCCGTATCCAGACCTGCTTCGTCATCGGTACGGTCATAGTGAACACGTACTAAGGCATTATCGCTAATATCGTAATCAACCACTAATGCACCTAAAAAACGATCGCGTTCGCGGTTATCACCGTTTTGATACTCACGCCAATATTCAACATCTTGTTTTACTAATACGCCACGGGCACGTAAATCTTCAGCTTCAGTCAATGCGCCGCCAGCATCAAGCATAAAGCGAGTTGAGCCATGTTGATCGACATCGGCACTGGCATTAAATAACGTTTGTGCGGTTGGCTTTTTGGTCACCATATTTACTAAGCCGCCAGGGCCCGATTGGCCGTACAAAATACTCGATGGTCCTTTAATTACTTCAACTTGCTCTAAAATTTCAATGGGTTGTTGATAGTGCGACCAATGCTGGTGGCCATCACGCAGGTAGCCGGTTGATGAACTTAACTCAAAACCACGTAAGTTAAATACTTCACGATTACGTTGCTTAGATCCTGGCGTTAAACTCGCATCGTTACTTAGTACTTCACCTAAGGTGGTTGCTAGTTGCTCATTTACAATTGTATCTGTAATAACAGTGACTGATTGTGCGGTATCGAGTAATGAGGTTGAGGTTCTCATTGCCCCACTGGCATTATCTACTTTGTAGTCGTTGAAGTAACTGCCTTTTACTTCAATGCGCTCTATATTTGCGGTGTTAGCGAATACATTTGCAGAGGTACTGGCTAAAAGTGCGATAAAAAGTGGGTTAAGTTTCATTAGTAGCTTCCGGCTTAGAGTTATTAGAATAGTAAAACGTCGCAGATCTTAATGAAAATAACTATCATTTGCAATATCTTTATTTGCACTTTTTATCGTGCGTTGTTAATGGTTGCTAATTGTTAAATCTGCTATTATTAGCCGCATATTTATTGAGACTTTTCTCAAGTTATTTTTTTGCTATGGAATTTACTGTGACTGCAACTGCTTTTTCATCGTTGGCCTTACCTTCTGGGTTAGTTGATAATTTATCAACACTCGGCTACACCCAAATGACTCCTGTACAGGCACAAAGCCTGCCTCCTGTTTTAAGTGGTAAAGATATTATTGCCCAAGCTAAAACAGGCTCAGGTAAAACAGCGGCATTTAGTCTAGGCGTTTTAGCCAAGCTGAATGTTAAACGCTTTCGTATTCAGTCGTTAGTGCTGTGCCCAACCCGTGAGCTTGCAGAGCAGGTAGCGGTTGAAATGCGCAAATTAGCACGCGGTATTCATAATATTAAAATTTTAACTTTGTGTGGCGGGGTATCAATTGGTCCTCAAATTGGCTCACTTGAACATGGTGCGCATATTATTGTAGGTACACCAGGGCGAGTTGACGACCATATTCGTAAAGGTACATTGCGCTTAGATGATGTTGAAACGCTGGTACTTGATGAAGCTGACCAAATGCTTGATATGGGTTTTCAAGACACCCTCGATGCCATAATTGAGTGTATTCCAACAAATCGTCAAACATTGTTATTTAGCGCGACTTTTCCAAAATCAATAGAAGCCATTGCAAAGCGTGTTCTGAGCAACCCTGAAATGATTAAAGTAGAAGAGCAGCAAGAAAAAAGCACTATCAAGCAATACTTCTATAAAATGGATAATAATAAGCAACGTTATCCAACCCTTAAATTACTATTACTTAAATTTACCCCACAAAGTTGTGTGGTGTTTTGTAATACCAAGGTAGAAACACAGCAAGTATGTGATGATTTAGCCGATGAAGGCTTCAGCGCCGTTGCATTGCATGGCGATTTAGAGCAGCGTGACCGTGAGCGTACACTGATTCATTTTGCCAATAAGAGTGCGTCTATTTTAGTGGCAACCGATGTAGCAGCACGCGGCTTAGATATTGATGATATGGACATGGTAATTAACTATCACTTAGCGCATGATCCACAAACGCATGTTCACCGTGTAGGGCGTACCGGGCGAGCGGGCAAAAAAGGCATTGCGTGTTCTATTTACGGTGATGCTGAGCAATTTAAAGTAGCGCAAATTGGTGACCACTATGAGCGTGATTTTACCCCTGAGCCAATGCCATCTTATAACCTATTAGATAAGCCTCCATACAAACCTGAAATGGTGACATTGATGATAGATGCAGGCAAAAAGCAAAAAGTGCGCGCGGGTGATATCTTAGGGGCATTAACAGGTAAAGATGGTATAGCAGGGCGCCAAGTGGGTAAAATTAATGTACTTGATAACGTGGCTTTTGTCGCGGTAGAGCGTAACTCATCTAAACCCGCGTTACGTAAATTAACCGAAGGCAATATTAAAGGGCGTAAAATCCGTGCTCGTCGCCTGACGCGCTAGTTTTACGTTTTAAGATGAGCAGCTCGCCTTGAGTTGCTCATATTCCATTTTTAATTGTTTAAACACTTCATTATCACCCCCTTGTTTGTCTGGATGATGCTGAACGGCTAGTTGTCGCCAACGCTTTTGTAATGTTTTTAAGGTAATTGGTTGTACTAATTGCCAGCGAGCGATTAATTGCTGATGTTGCTGAGCACTTAAAGGCGCTTCATGTTGTTTAGGCTTACTGAAACGTTGCCAAAAGCTATCTAATAATGCGTTAATTTCTGCTGTTGATGTTTCAAAGTTTTGCCAGTTTAAGTAGTAGTCACGCAGCGGATCGTTTGGGTGAAGTTGGTTTTGGCGAGGGTCGCTTACCAGCTCAATATGTAAACTTTTAATCAGTAGCTGCTGTTTTGGCATAACTTGCTGCTGTAACTGAAAAAGTGCATTCATAATTAAAAAATTACGTTTAAATAAATCACGCCCAGGATCAGCTGCTAAGGTATCAAGTAACCCACGTTCTTTTAGTTCCGATGCTAAAGTATGAACCATCCACACTTTATTATTGATTAATAGTTCAAAAATCTCATCTATCAGTGGGTTAAGCATTGTTTACAATCTATTAATTGGTGTATCTTGAACAAATTATCATACACCTAAGTAACATTAAACCCCAAGGAGTGGGCGTGAATGCCTGTTTTATATTGGTCTAAATTAGATGTTTACATATTGTTTGGGTGTCATTTTATTATGGCTAGCAAGGATTAAAGGATATTTTTATGCTGACTCGGTTAAAGCGCATCTGCTTTATTGGTCTTTTGGTTGTACTGAGTGGTGCATCAAACGACGCTTTATCCAATGAGCAGACAAGTTTGCTTGAGCAGTTCGATCTTGAGCAAACATGGACTAAAAAGCACCGCCTTGCAACAGACATATTAGCTAACCCTGATCTTCCAAATTTACAACGCGTGACCATTTACAGTGACTTAGCGGAGCTGGCGTTTACACAGAGTGATTTAGCTAATGCACTAAAGTATTTTAAATTACTAGAGGCGAATAGCACCCTCAAAGAACAGCCAAAACTTTATTTTCGTGCAATTAAAATGCAAGGCGTGGTGCTTTATTATCAAGGGTTAGTGCAACAAGCGGTCGTTGATTATAATCGCGCGTTAAACATTGCCATTACCCTTAAAAGCCCGATTAAACAGGCTAACTTACTCAGTAATATTGGGCTCGCTTACTTTGATATGTATAACATGGAGCTAGCCCTCGACTATTATCAGCAAGCCAAAGTCATTTATGAAAAAGAGGGGAGCGCACAAGATAAAGCCGATATATTACATAATATTGCCGGTATTTATATTCGTCTCTCTCGGTATGAGTCCGCGCTTGAGATGTATCGTGAGGTTTTAAAAGTTTTTCAAGAGCTTGGTGATGACGATGGGGTTGCACAGGTATACGGTAACATGGGTGTGGCGTACACTGAATCGAGGCAGTACCAGTTAGCGTTGCATTACAACCAATTAGCTTTGCGCTACTATCAAAGTGTTAATAACGCCTTTCAGCTTTCGACTAAGCACACCAATTTAGCCACAATTAATCTTAAATTAAATAAATTTGATGTCGCGTTATATCATGCTAATGCAGGGCAACAGTTTGCACTTGAGGCTGATAATAAGTCGTTACTAGCGGCTGCCTTACACGTGTTATCGACTGTTCAATTTGTGCAAGGCGATACAGAAAATGCCAAAGAAACCTCAGAGCGTTCAATTACGCTTGCCAAAGAGTATAATAATGGCATGCGCATAAAAGACGGTTTGGGGGTTGAAGCGCTTATCCATGCTAGCTTAGGGGATTATGAAAAAGCGTTAAGTTTGCATCAACAGTATGTTGATTATCAGCGCAGTGTTAATACCGAAGAAGCCTCAAAAGCGGTCAGTCAATTTCAAATTCAGTTTGAATCAAATCAGCTAAACCAAGAAATTAAACAATTAAAACAGCAACAATACTTACAAGAATTACAAATAGCTAAACGTTCACAGCTGACGTTCTTATTGGTGATTGTTGCCATATTGATTTTAATTACAGTAATTGCTGTTTATAAACGCCGAACAGAAAAACAAGCGAAGTTAAAGCTGAGTGAGCAAGTTGAACAGCGCACCAAAGAGCTGCAAAGTGTGGCGCAAGAACTGCGTGAAGCTAACGAGGTTAAAGGCCAGTTTTTAGCGAATATAAGCCATGAAATTAGAACGCCATTAACCGCTATTTTGGCGCAAACAGATGATCTTATTAGTGGTCAGTATAAGGCTGAGCAATTACAAGATGAGCTTAGGGTAATACAACGACAAAGTGAGCATTTAAGAAGCCTGATTAATGATGTGCTTGATTTAAGTAAAATCGAAGCAAACAGGCTAGAACTTAACATTAGCTGTTTTGATATGGTGCGATTGATCAACGATGTTCATGCTATGTTTTCTCCACAAACTAAAGCGAAAGGCTTGTCACTGATATTAGAGAGTCAGTTAGGTGATACCTATTTTACGCGGCTAGATTTAACTCGAGTAAAACAAATACTTATTAATTTATGCGCCAATGCCATTAAGTTTACTCATAAGGGGCACGTAACAATTGCTGTTAGCAAAACGGATCAAGGGCTGCTCTTTTGTATTCAAGATACCGGAATTGGTATGAGCTCCTCACAGCTTAAGCTTATTTTTGAATGCTTTAGTCAAGCAGATAACAGCATTAGCCGACGTTTTGGCGGTACCGGTTTGGGCTTGAGTTTGTCGCAGCAGTTAGCAGCGATGATGGGTGGCTATATTAGCGTGCAGAGTGAGTTTAAAAAGGGCAGTGAGTTTTCGTTCTATTTGCCTTGTATACAAGTTGAAGAGCAAGTTTGCCACGATGATATGCAGGCTAAATCGGCTGCAGGGCATAGGTTGTTATCAGGTAAGGTGGTGCTTGCTGAGGATCACAGTGATAACCGCAAACTGATCAGTCGTTATTTACACTCCCTAGGACTTGAAGTGATTGCCGTTGAAAATGGTGAGCAAGCCGTAGAGCAAAGTTTAAAGTTGTATCCGGATTTGGTGCTGTTAGATATTCAAATGCCCGTTATGGATGGTATTTCTGCGTTTGAACTACTCAAACAATGTGGCTATGAGCAGCCTATTTTAGCGTTAACGGCCAATGCCATGAGCCACGAGATTGATCACTACTTATCACTTGGTTTTAGCGATTATTTAGCAAAACCAATAGACAAAGAATCTTTTTACACTGTTTTAGCTAAATACTTAAGCTCAGCAAATGAGGATTCATCGACAGAAAGTAGTCATGTAGATATGAGTGATTTAGTAGCGAGTTTTAAACAAAGCCTGATTACAGAAAGTGAGCTAATTGAACAGCATTTTAAAGTTGGAGATTATAAATCGCTGCAAAAAGATAGCCACCGAGTTTTAGGTGCGGCACAAATGTTTGAGTTTAAAGAAATAGCATTAGTGGCAAAAGCACTAGATGATGAATTACTTCAGTCACAAATTAACACTCAAAAGTTAACAACATTAGTAAATGACTTGCTGGTACTGCTTAAGCAATACGGATAAGCTGATTTACTCTAAAAATAAAAAAGACACCATCTGGTGTCTTTTTTATTTAAAAACGTTTATTTAACCAGCGTTCAGATTACTGACGTTTCATCGAATCAAAAAACTCATCGTTGGTTTTACTCATTGATAGTTTATCGATTAAAAATTCCATGGCATCAATTTCTGACATGTCATGGACTATCTTACGTAAAATCCACAGCTTTTGGAGCTCATCAGGCTTAGTAAGTAATTCTTCACGACGCGTACCAGAACGGTTAAAGTCGATAGCTGGGAATACACGTTTTTCCGCAATTTTACGGTTAAGGTGTAGTTCCATGTTGCCCGTACCCTTAAACTCTTCGTAGATAACTTCATCCATTTTAGAGCCGGTATCAATAAGCGCAGTCGCAATAATTGTTAAGCTACCGCCTTCTTCAACGTTACGTGCAGCACCAAAGAAACGTTTAGGCTTATGTAATGCATTAGCATCTACACCACCGGTCAATACTTTACCTGATGATGGAATAACGGTGTTGTAAGCACGTGCTAAACGTGTGATTGAATCAAGTAAAATCACCACGTCTTTTTTGTGCTCAACTAAGCGCTTTGCTTTTTCAATAACCATTTCAGCAACCTGTACATGGCGAGATGCTGGTTCATCGAATGTTGATGCAATAACTTCACCTTTTACTAGGCGTTGCATCTCAGTCACTTCTTCCGGACGTTCATCAATAAGTAAAACCATTAATGTAACATCAGGGTGGTTATGTGTGATTGATTGCGCAATATTTTGTAGCAACATGGTTTTACCCGCTTTTGGCGGTGCTACTAATAAACCACGTTGGCCGCGGCCAATGGGTGACGCTAAGTCAAGAACTCGTGCGGTAATATCTTCTTTACTGCCGTTACCACGTTCCATACGAAAACGTTCGTTTGCATGTAGTGGTGTCAGGTTTTCAAAAAGGATTTTAGTGCGAGAGTTTTCAGGTTTATCAAAATTAACTTCGTTTACTTTAAGTAAAGCAAAGTAACGCTCACCATCTTTCGGCGGACGAATAAGACCTGAAATAGAGTCGCCAGTACGCATACTAAAACGGCGAATTTGGCTTGGAGATACATAAATATCATCTGGGCCAGCTAAGTAAGAAGCTTCTGATGATCTTAAAAAGCCAAAACCATCTTGCAAAATTTCTAATACACCACCGCCGAAGATATTCTCTCCGCCTTTGGCATGGGATTTAAGAATAGCAAAAATAATGTCTTGCTTTCTTAAGCGGGCTACGTTTTCGAGCCCCATGGACTCAGCTAAGTTTACAAGCTCTTTTATAGACTTGTCTTTTAATTCGCGTAAATGCATATTGGTGGGTTCTTTATTACAGTTGTCATACTCAAAATCGCTTTATTAGATCGTTGAGTGAGGTTTGTTGAATATAACTAAGGATTAGTTGGCTTTATAAACTAGCAGGTCATTACTGCAGCGTCCAGTACTTCTGTAAAATAAATAATAAAAAAAGGGCTGAGCGCCCTTTTTTTATAAATTTACACTTAGATGTTGTTTTCTAAAAACTCAACTAATTGTGTTTTTGATAGTGCGCCTACTTTAGTTGCAGCCACTTGACCATCTTTGAAAAGTAGTAGTGTAGGAATACCACGAATACCAAATTTAGGTGGAGTACCTGCGTTTTGGTCAATGTTTAATTTAGTAATCGTTACACGGCCATCAAATTCCTCAGCAACTTCGCTTAGGATTGGGGCGATCATTTTACACGGTCCGCACCATTCAGCCCAAAAGTCTACTAGTACAGGTTTGTCTGATTGTAATACGTCAGCTTCAAAGCTATCGTCGGTAATTTGGATTATTTTCTCGCTCATTGCGCTCTCCGGTTTAGTTAGGCGAAATATTTAGTGCGTATTTAAACACTCTTGTTTCTTATTGCAAGTTTAAACGTTATGCTTAAACGCTATGACTAAGACACATTTGACCGATAAAAAGTTTTCAGACTTTGCTATTGCACCGGAAGTGGTTGCCGGGTTAACCGAAAGTGGGTTTGAATATTGCACACCCATTCAAGCTAAATGCCTACCGTTTATTTGTGAAGGGCGCGATATTGCGGGCCAAGCACAAACAGGTACAGGCAAAACGTTGGCGTTTTTAACCGCCACATGCCATCGGTTATTACAATCTAGCAAAGCACCTAGTAAACATCCAAGAGCCCTGATCATGGCCCCAACTCGGGAGCTTGCGATTCAGATACACAAAGATGCAAAAATTTTAGCGCCGCACTGTAATCTTAACTTAGGTTTAGTATATGGTGGCGAAGATTACGAAAAACAACGTGCACAACTAGAAAAAGGCGTTGATATTTTAATTGGTACTACAGGTCGCCTAATAGATCTGTACAAGCAAGGCTGTTACACCCTTAATGAAATTGAGGTAGTCGTGCTAGATGAAGCCGATCGTATGTTCGATTTAGGCTTTATTAAAGATATCCGTTATATGTTCCGTCGTATGCCCGATACATCAGAGCGTTTAAACTTATTATTCTCTGCCACACTGTCGTATCGTGTACAAGAGCTTGCATTTGAACACATGACAAACCCAGAGCATGTGCAAATAGAACCCGATGTAAAAACGGGTAAACGTATTCAAGAAGAGCTATTTCATCCTTCACAAGAAGATAAAATTAAGCTGTTGTTAACCTTGATTGAAGAAGAATGGCCTGAGAAAGCCATTGTTTTTGCAAATACCAAACACAGCTGTGAAACTGTGTATGCATGGTTAAAAGCAGATGGACATCGAGTGGGTATGCTCACCGGTGATGTAAACCAAAAGAAACGTCAATCAATACTCGCGCAATTTAGTAAAGGCGAGCTAGACTTTTTAGTGGCTACCGATGTTGCTGCGCGTGGTTTACATATTCCAGAAGTAAGTCATGTATTTAACTTTGACTTACCTGATGATTGCGAAGATTACGTTCACCGTATTGGTCGTACAGCTCGTGCAGGCGCTTCGGGTCATGCAATTAGCTTTGCGTGTGAGCAGTATGCTTATAACCTTCATGAAATTGAAGAGTACATCGAGCACAGCATCCCTTTATCGCATTACGATAAAAGTGCATTGCTAGATGATTTGACCAAGCCGACTATTCACAGAAAACGTAATTTTTCTACCGGTCCACGTAATCGTAGTAATAACAACGGACGTCGCCCAAATAATGGTTACCAAAAAGGACGGTCTTAACCGACAGTTAGTTTGATAGTATTCGTAACTAGAGGTTTTTGAACGGTGGGGCAACTTAAACCGCAAAAAAATGTATATGCAGTCATTGATTTGGGCTCAAATAGCTTTCATATGCTTATTGCCAAATCAGTGGCGGGTGGCTTGCAAACAATAGGTCGCGTCAAACGCAAAGTAAGACTCGCCGCTGGGCTTGATGATAATAATCTATTGAGCTTAGAGGCTATGCAACGAGGCTGGGAGTGTTTGGCCTTATTTGCGGAACGTTTGCAAGATATTCCCAAGAAAAACATCACCATTGTTGCCACTGCAACACTTCGTTTAGCAACCAACGCCGACGACTTTAAATTACGTGCTGAAAAAATATTAGGCCATAAAGTTAATGTTATTAGTGGTGAGCTAGAAGCGCGAACTATTTACAAAGGAGTTGCGCACACTTCTTCATGTGCGGGCAAACAGCTAGTTATTGATATTGGTGGTGCGAGTACTGAAGTGGTGATTGGCCAAGGCTTTGAAGCACGTCACTATAAAAGTCTTAATATAGGGTGTGTTACTTACCTTGAACGCTACTTTAAAGATTGCCAGTTAAATGAAGCAAACTTTAATACTGCCATTGAAGCCGCGCGTACTGTTATTGATGAAATAGCACCTGAGTATAAAACGGCTGGTTGGCAACTTGCCTCTGGTGCGTCAGGGACCGTACAAGCTATTCAAGAAATAATGGTGGCACAAAATTTAAATGAAATGCTCACCCTTGAAAAGCTATACACCATTAAACAACAATCTATTGCTTATGAGACTATAGCTGAACTCGACTTGCCAGGGTTAAGTGAAGAGCGACGTTTAGTGTTTGTATCTGGGCTGGCTATCTTAATTGCACTGTTTGAGTCACTAGAAATAGAACAAATGGGATTGGCGGGTGGCGCACTTCGTGAAGGTGTTTTATATAGCATGCTACCGGAACTGCATAATAACGACATTCGTAAACGTACTATTGATGGTTTTATGAATCGTTATCATGTGGATCAAAAGCAAGCATCGCGAGTATCCGGCTTAGCTTTACAATTAGCTAGCGAGGTTAATCACTATTGGCCGATAGAAGCATTAAGTGGATTACCGCTTTTAAATGCGGTGGCGCAACTTCATGAGATTGGTTTATTAATAGAGTACAAGCAATACCACAAACATACCGCTTACATTTTAGAAAATACCGATATGCCAGGTTTTTCGCAATCAGAACACAAAGTGATCGTTGCGATTGCCAACAGCCATCGTTCAGACCTTCAAAAAGGATGTTTAGATCATTTAGGTGCGCACAGTAACGTTGCAACGTATATCGTTCGACTATTACGTGTTGCCGTTATTTTATCTATGCGCCGCCAAGATGATGTCTTGCCTAACTTTAAGATAACAGCTGAAAATGAAGAGTTAGCTATTCAATTTGAAAACGATTGGTTAAAAAAACACCCATTAATGGCAAGTGAGCTAAATCAAGAGATTAAGTATCAGAAAAAATGTGGTTGGAAACTTAAAGTAAACTAGTTAAACCGCTCTTTACCACAGTTTTTAGTGGTTAAAATGAGCGTTTAGTTGTAATTTTGTTCGAACAGTCATTTATTTCAAGTTTTCTTCAAAAAAGGGTTGATCTGTTTTCGGATCTCCCTATAATGCGACCCCACTGAGACGGCAGAGCGCAACGCATAGCGAGGCACGAGCTACTCAGTGAGTCGAGTAAAACTTAGTTTCGAAAACTTTCAAGTTTAACAAAATTAAGTGTTGACAAAAAAATAGGAAAGCGTAATATGCGCAGCCCTAGCGAGATAAAGTTAAGCGCTTTAATCGCAACGTTCTTTAACAATATAAAGCAATCATCTGTGTGGGCACTCGTACAGATTGAGTTCTAACAGCCAAGCTACTTAGGTAGTGAGGCAAGCAAATTTAGAGTCTCAATTGAACTGAGTGACCAACAGAATAGTTACTTAGGTAATTATTCAGCACAGTCAATTCAATATCGAAAGATATTAAATAAATTCAGAATTCATTGAGCTGTCGAAAGACAAAAAACTTTTTAATTGAAGAGTTTGATCATGGCTCAGATTGAACGCTGGCGGCAGGCCTAACACATGCAAGTCGAGCGGTAACATTTCTAGCTTGCTAGAAGATGACGAGCGGCGGACGGGTGAGTAATGCTTGGGAACATGCCTTGAGGTGGGGGACAACAGTTGGAAACGACTGCTAATACCGCATAATGTCTACGGACCAAAGGGGGCTTCGGCTCTCGCCTTTAGATTGGCCCAAGTGGGATTAGCTAGTTGGTGAGGTAATGGCTCACCAAGGCGACGATCCCTAGAGTGGTTTGAGAGGATGATCAGCCACACTGGGACTGAGACACGGCCCAGACTCCTACGGGAGGCAGCAGTGGGGAATATTGCACAATGGGCGCAAGCCTGATGCAGCCATGCCGCGTGTGTGAAGAAGGCCTTCGGGTTGTAAAGCACTTTCAGTCAGGAGGAAAGGTTAGTAGTTAATACCTGCTAGCTGTGACGTTACTGACAGAAGAAGCACCGGCTAACTCCGTGCCAGCAGCCGCGGTAATACGGAGGGTGCGAGCGTTAATCGGAATTACTGGGCGTAAAGCGTACGCAGGCGGTTTGTTAAGCGAGATGTGAAAGCCCCGGGCTCAACCTGGGAACTGCATTTCGAACTGGCAAACTAGAGTGTGATAGAGGGTGGTAGAATTTCAGGTGTAGCGGTGAAATGCGTAGAGATCTGAAGGAATACCGATGGCGAAGGCAGCCACCTGGGTCAACACTGACGCTCATGTACGAAAGCGTGGGGAGCAAACAGGATTAGATACCCTGGTAGTCCACGCCGTAAACGATGTCTACTAGAAGCTCGGAACCTCGGTTCTGTTTTTCAAAGCTAACGCATTAAGTAGACCGCCTGGGGAGTACGGCCGCAAGGTTAAAACTCAAATGAATTGACGGGGGCCCGCACAAGCGGTGGAGCATGTGGTTTAATTCGATGCAACGCGAAGAACCTTACCTACACTTGACATACAGAGAACTTACCAGAGATGGTTTGGTGCCTTCGGGAACTCTGATACAGGTGCTGCATGGCTGTCGTCAGCTCGTGTTGTGAGATGTTGGGTTAAGTCCCGCAACGAGCGCAACCCCTATCCTTAGTTGCTAGCAGGTAATGCTGAGAACTCTAAGGAGACTGCCGGTGATAAACCGGAGGAAGGTGGGGACGACGTCAAGTCATCATGGCCCTTACGTGTAGGGCTACACACGTGCTACAATGGCGCATACAGAGTGCTGCGAACTCGCGAGAGTAAGCGAATCACTTAAAGTGCGTCGTAGTCCGGATTGGAGTCTGCAACTCGACTCCATGAAGTCGGAATCGCTAGTAATCGCGTATCAGAATGACGCGGTGAATACGTTCCCGGGCCTTGTACACACCGCCCGTCACACCATGGGAGTGGGTTGCTCCAGAAGTAGATAGTCTAACCCTCGGGAGGACGTTTACCACGGAGTGATTCATGACTGGGGTGAAGTCGTAACAAGGTAGCCCTAGGGGAACCTGGGGCTGGATCACCTCCTTATACGATTTAGAACTTATTTGTTCGTAGTGTCCACACAGATGATTGTTAGTTAGCTAAGCCACTGGCTTAACTAATTAATATGCTCTTTAAAAATTTGGAAAAGCTGATAATAAAATTCGTATGAATACAGTGTATTTGTACAGAGTTTTCAAAAGTAAAAAAGAATGATAGCAGTATCATTCAGTGCCATTTAATGAACGTTTACGTTTATTGATTGGTATCTACTTTAGTATTCAATATTAACTTCTGGCGAAGTTAAACTGTCACACAACAAAGACCCGTTTGGGTTGTATGGTTAAGTGACTAAGCGTACACGGTGGATGCCTTGGCAGTTGGAGGCGATGAAGGACGTATTAACTTGCGATAAGCCTAGTCAAGCTAGTAAAAAGCACTTGAGACTAGGATTTCCGAATGGGGAAACCCACCTGCTTGCAGGTATCGTTAACTGAATACATAGGTTAACGAGGCGAACGCGGAGAACTGAAACATCTAAGTACCCGTAGGAAAAGAAATCAACCGAGATTCCGATAGTAGCGGCGAGCGAAATCGGAACAGCCCTTAAGCTTATTATGTGTTAATGGAAGGCTCTGGAAAGTGCCACGATACAGGGTGATAGTCCCGTACATGAAAACGCATTTTAAGTGAAATCGAGTAGGTCGGAGCACGTGAAACTTTGACTGAATATAGGTGGACCATCATCTAAGGCTAAATACTCCCAACTGACCGATAGTGAACCAGTACCGTGAGGGAAAGGCGAAAAGAACCCCTGTGAGGGGAGTGAAATAGAACCTGAAACCGTGTACGTACAAGCAGTAGGAGCCCACTTGTTGGGTGACTGCGTACCTTTTGTATAATGGGTCAGCGACTTATATTTTGTAGCGAGGTTAACCGATTAGGGTAGCCGTAGGGAAACCGAGTCTTAACTGGGCGAATAGTTGCAAGGTATAGACCCGAAACCCGGTGATCTAGCCATGGGCAGGTTGAAGGTTGAGTAACATCAACTGGAGGACCGAACCCACTAACGTTGAAAAGTTAGGGGATGACCTGTGGTTAGGAGTGAAAGGCTAATCAAACCGGGAGATAGCTGGTTCTCCCCGAAATCTATTTAGGTAGAGCCTCGGACGAATACTTACGGGGGTAGAGCACTGTTAAGGCTAGGGGGTCATCCCGACTTACCAACCCTTTGCAAACTCCGAATACCGTAAAGTAATATCCGGGAGACACACGGCGGGTGCTAACGTCCGTCGTGAAGAGGGAAACAACCCAGACCGCCAGCTAAGGTCCCAAAGTCATAGTTAAGTGGGAAACGATGTGGAAAGGCCCAGACAGCCAGGAGGTTGGCTTAGAAGCAGCCATCCTTTAAAGAAAGCGTAATAGCTCACTGGTCGAGTCGGTCTGCGCGGAAGATGTAACGGGGCTAAACTATGCACCGAAGCTGCGGATTCAAAATTTATTTTGAGTGGTAGGGGAGCGTTCTGTAAGCGGTTGAAGGTGTACCGGGAGGTATGCTGGACGTATCAGAAGTGCGAATGCTGACATGAGTAACGATAATGCGGGTGAAAAACCCGCACGCCGGAAGACCAAGGGTTCCTATCCCATGTTAATCAGGGTAGGGTAAGTCGACCCCTAAGGCGAGGCCGAAAGGCGTAGTCGATGGGAAACGGATTAATATTTCCGTACTTGGTATAATTGCGATGGGGGGACGGAGCAGGCTAAGCAAGCATGGCGATGGTAGTCCATGTGAAAGTGTGTAGGCTAGTGACTTAGGTAAATCCGGGTTGCTGTTAGGCTGAGACACGAGACGAGTCACCAAGGTGATGAAGTTGCTGATGCCATACTTCCAGGAAAAGCCTCTAAGCTTCAGATTATACCGAATCGTACCCCAAACCGACACAGGTGGTCAGGTAGAGAATACTAAGGCGCTTGAGAGAACTCGGGTGAAGGAACTAGGCAAAATCGTACCGTAACTTCGGGAGAAGGTACGCTCCGATTGGTGATGGGACTTGCTCCCTAAGCTGATTGGAGCCGCAGTGACCAGGTGGCTGGGACTGTTTATTAAAAACACAGCACTGTGCAAAATCGCAAGATGACGTATACGGTGTGACACCTGCCCGGTGCCGGAAGGTTAATTGATGGGGTTATCTTCGGAGAAGCTCTTGATCGAAGCCCCGGTAAACGGCGGCCGTAACTATAACGGTCCTAAGGTAGCGAAATTCCTTGTCGGGTAAGTTCCGACCTGCACGAATGGTGTAACCATGGCCACGCTGTCTCCACCCGAGACTCAGTGAAATTGAAATCGCAGTGAAGATGCTGTGTACCCGCGGCTAGACGGAAAGACCCCGTGAACCTTTACTACAGCTTGGCACTGAACATTGAACCTACATGTGTAGGATAGGTGGGAGACTTAGAAGCAGAGACGCTAGTTTTTGTGGAGTCGTCCTTGAAATACCACCCTTGTAGTTTTGATGTTCTAACGTTGGCCCCTGAATCGGGGTTACGGACAGTGCCTGGTGGGTAGTTTGACTGGGGCGGTCTCCTCCCAAAGAGTAACGGAGGAGCACGAAGGTTGGCTAAGTACGGTCGGACATCGTACGGTTAGTGTAATGGTAGAAGCCAGCTTAACTGCGAGACAGACACGTCGAGCAGGTACGAAAGTAGGTCATAGTGATCCGGTGGTTCTGAATGGAAGGGCCATCGCTCAACGGATAAAAGGTACTCCGGGGATAACAGGCTGATACCGCCCAAGAGTTCATATCGACGGCGGTGTTTGGCACCTCGATGTCGGCTCATCACATCCTGGGGCTGAAGTCGGTCCCAAGGGTATGGCTGTTCGCCATTTAAAGTGGTACGCGAGCTGGGTTTAGAACGTCGTGAGACAGTTCGGTCCCTATCTGCCGTGGGCGTTTGAGAATTGAGAGGGGTTGCTCCTAGTACGAGAGGACCGGAGTGAACGAACCGCTGGTGTTCGGGTTGTCATGCCAATGGCATTGCCCGGTAGCTACGTTCGGAACTGATAAGCGCTGAAAGCATCTAAGCGCGAAGCAGGCCTCGAGATGAGTTCTCACTAGACTTTTAAAGTCTCTGAAGGGCCGTTGAAGACTACAACGTTGATAGGCAAGATGTGGAAGTGGTGTGAGCCATTAAGCTAACTTGTACTAATTACCCGTGAGGCTTAACCATACAACGCCAAACGCGTTTTATGTGATAGTTTAAGCGCAGAAGTTAATATGACTAAAGTAGATTTACGATACTCTTTATTATCAGAATTCCAAATTTTAGTAAGCTCGATTAAATCGACCTTACACCAAATTTGCTTGGTGACAATAGCGTTTTGGACCCACCTGACCCCATGCCGAACTCAGTAGTGAAACGAAACAGCGCCGATGATAGTGTAGCATTTGCTATGTGAAAGTAGGACATTACCAGGCTCCAAATAAGAGAAAGCCCGACTAGAAATAGTCGGGTTTTTTTACGTCTGCAGAAAAGTGAAAATGCAGGTTCGAGGTGAAAGGTATTAGGTTAAAGGAAGAGAGTTGATCAGAGCTGACACCACGATATTCTACTGCGTTGTTGCTACGAAGTAGCGCACCATGGCTCCAAATTTAGAAAGCCCGACTCACTGAGTCGGGCTTTTTTAAACGTTCCAAAATTAGATGAAAGGCCTGAGGTTAAAGAAAAATATTCATAGCCAAAAACACACTAACTGCACTGTTGTTCGTTAGTATTGTTTATACAAATAATTAGCTTAGAACAGTCCATAGGCTTCAGTCTCTTGCTCTTGTGCGTTGCTAGAGGTTTGAAGCTCTTTGGGTTTAAATATAGCGCTTGGATCAATAAGTACGCTGTGTTTATCGGCTAGCTTAATTAATCCATGCATCATATTTCTTGTTTGTGGATCAATATCAAAGCCTATTTCAGTCAACTTATCGAGAGGTTTTATATCTTCTTGTTTATATTCAATATTATCTTCTACTTTATCAACTAATAAGCCAACATGCGGGGTCATTCCATCTTTTGTTGTAAAAACAATAATCGGTTTATAGTCTAAGGTTATTTGCTCTTTGGCTGATTCAAATAAGCGCTCTAATTGGATCAGCTCATGGCGCTTTACAATTTCAAGCTGTATGAGGACTTGTTTACTATTTTTTTGTTTATGTACTTTAATAGTGTCTTCTACTTTTTGTAAAAGTGATTTAAACGGCTCATTAAAGCGTGACATCGTACTTTTTAATTCGTCGTTATCGGTTTTAAATTCCATATAAAATTGTTCAAAGTCAGCAAGCTCACATTGACTCGTATTTAACGAATTTTGCGAACTTAGTAACGCTTGTTCTAATTGATTAAACCACGTATTGAGTTGTTTTTGCCAAGATTTAAGTTGCTTTAACGCATCTCGGTTACTGTGCTCTGTAGACACGCCATTTAAAATTATTCCTAAGTCAAATACTGGGGTTGGGATCCCCATATAATCTTTAACGCCTAGGAAGCTCTTGTTATCGTTAGGCAGCACCGTGAGGTTATTATGAAATTGTTCCGTTAATAAGATATCAAGAATCTTAAGTGAAATGGTTTTATAACCCACTTTAAAATTAATTAAGTCCATGGCTTCCTCACATACTAAGTTTGTATACTAAGGATAGAACAATATTTGCAAGGTATTTATTTATTCACATAATAAGAGCGATAAACATTACGTTTATTGTTGTTTTCAGTATTTATGAATAACTTTTGGATAAGTGTATCGGTTACTAATAAAGAATTAAGCTCATTCATCAGGCAGGATTGCTGAAGGGGGAATTGACAGTTTTTCGCTGCTTTGCTAAATGCCATAGCGTTAATATAACCCTCAAAATGAAGACGACTCGGTTTTTTGATGTTGCTCGCTTGCATATCGGCTAAAAACTCAGTACAAAAATTATCGTTACAATTTAGTGGGTTTGGAACAATCTCCGTTACCATAATATTTGATGGTGAGTTTACTTCATCAAATAAGTCAAAGCTGGGTACAAACGAAACGCTAGTATATTCAGGATTAAACCCTTGCTTTTGGGCGCTATTAATAAACTCAGAGAGTGGTTCATAAGTGCCGACTAAACAGATTGCCGTAACTCCGCTTAATTTTAAGGTATTAAGTGCTGACTCCACATCTTGGCTATTGCGTTTGTAGCGAGCAACTATTACCGGTGTAAGACTATATTTTGCTAGTGCTTCTCTTAGTCCTGATTCTACATATAAGCCAAATTCGTCAGCCTGTATAAACAGCCCTATTTTAGTATGCTTATGCTCTTCAACGAGGTATTTGATTTGTTCTTGTGCTTCGTCGTTATAGCTTGCTCTTAAGTTAAATGCTTTAACTGACGGTTTTTCACGTAGAAAGCTCGCCCCGCTAAAAGGCATTAAGAACGGAATTTTTGATTGCTCTAGTAAAGGTATAATTGCATGGCTGGTTGGGGTACCCATTGCACCAAACAGGGCATCAACTTTATTTGTGTAAATAAACTCACGAGTATTATTAACGGTTTGTTTGGGTTCATAGTGATCATCAGCAACTAAAAGTAGCACCTTAGCGCCATTAATACCGCCAGCGTTATTAACTTTGTCAAAATAAACGCTGCTACCTTTATGTAACTGTTGGCCAATATTTTTAGCAGGGCCAGTCAGTGCAGTAGACATGCCCAGCTTAATTACTTTGTCGTTGGTTTGCTCGGCATGCGCGAAAGTTTGCCCAAGCACTAATGCTATAAGGACAATGTTAAGGTTTACTATTATGCGAAATGCGCTCATACCAATTATTTACAGCCTTTTTAAATAATGTATTAAATGACTTTGTGCCATTCAAACCTAACTGACTTTGGATATTTTTCGGTGTCCAATTTTGTAATACTAGCCTAATAAAAACATATTGGAAATTATCGTCATCGGTTGGCAAGCTATACGGCAATGCCCAAAAACGTCGCCAGAGTAATGGTTTTATATTAAAAAGCTGGTAGTCACTTGTTAACATAGACTTTAATCTTGATTGCTCAGTGATACTGCCGGTATGAGTATTAAAATGAGAGATAATTTTCGCGACCAGTTGATAATCAAGCTGACTATAGTGATCGAGTAGTTGCAAAGGGAAATCGGCTTCAAACTGTGCTACTAATTGCTCTACTAGTTGGTCACTTTTAGTTAAGCTTTTAACAACTAATGCACTGTGCTCGCCCGTTGCCTTATCTTTTTGAAAACCGAGTTTAACTAAATCAAAGCCATTACTTTGCCAAAAACTGAGTAATTGCGCATTGCCACCAAAGCTGGCACCAAACCAATGACACTCGCTCTGCAATTGCTGTTCACAGTATTTAAGTAACTGTGTGCCTATTTTTTTGTTGTGATGCTGTGGATCAATGGCAATACGCACCACGCGGGCGCAGTGTTGTTTTAAAACATCAGCATTAAAACTCAATTGTGCTAACGTTTGTGCCATTAAGTGACCTTGAGGCCTGCGCTTTCCTTGTGCTATTTCATTGCTCATGGCGGCATTAAACCCACCTTCAATCGCAATTAAACAGACACCGAGAATATTATCACCTTGTTGGCAAACAAATACATGTTGTTTAGTGGCGTCTAGTAAGTGGCGTAAATCATTCACACTGGTTTGATAATGTGCCAGCGTTAGCAACCCAATCACTTGATAAAGTAGTGACTCGTTACTAGCAAGTTGATGTGCCTGTAACTGCTTAAATTGCAGAGGGGTAGAGTGTAAGGTGAGGCTGTGATGTTCAGCATCTAAGGCTAATAACGTGCGAATGTGCTGCTCTAATGGGTCCTGCTTTGCAAAGCGAATAGGCTGCTCAAGAGTCATACTGCGCATATTTTTAAAATGCGTTTTAATGTAGCGAGTAAACTTTAGAATATAGCCGCGACCATTGCCTTCATAGCCAACCATGGTGCTTGAAAATACCACGCGAGGATAAAGGTGGAGTAGTTTTATGAGCATTGGAACAGGGATTGCTGCCGCTTCATCAATTAATAGCAAGTCACACTCAGGCTGTTCGTTAAGTAGCTGATCAGGTGCAATATATTGCATGTTTGCAATACATTTATTGCCTGCTTGATACTCCAAATTAAGTGCGTTTGCTAAATGTTTAAAGCTGCTGTGCAATGCGCGAAATTGCATAGAGCTGATGAGGATTTTTTTATCGCTGAGCTCGCTTGCGGCAATCCCTAATGCCGCTGATTTACCCCGTCCCCGATCAGCATTAATCAATAATGGTCTATTTGCCCGTCCGTGCGCGGTTTTTTTTATTAATTCAACACATTGTTGTTGCTCGGTAAAATCTATTGTACCTGCTGATGAATCAATGTCGGCAAGAGTAACCCAGCCATCTTGTTGATTAAAATGTAATAAGGAGGCGTTGCTCAGTAAGTGCTTTAAGCGTTGATTAAAAAAGCTGTATTGATGCGCTTGTCCAAATGATTGAAATAATGGCAGCGCAGGATCGCACCAATGTTCAAGTGATTCGAGCGGTGGAAGTAATACAATTAAAAAGCCACCCGCTTGAACTACGCCCGCTAAGGCTGCTAGTTTATCTGGCACCAGTCCACTGTAGCCATCATAAACAGCATGGGCGCATTCTTGCCCTAAAATTTGATGGGTATGCTCTGGCCAATGTGCATTAACTAAATTTGTGTTTTTAGAAAGAACAAAAGAGGGTTGCTGTAATTGAGCAAGCAGCTGAGTGCATTGCTCATAACACCAATTTTTATCGCCTGTAAGCAACAGTAACTGACGATGTTTAGCATTCGTTAGCTGCTGTTGCAGATGCTCTATAACGCGGTTAAACGGCTTGTAGTCTTGCATAAGCTGTTACTAACCACTTACTACCTAAGTCGTCAAAGTTAACTTGTACTCGCGATTGTGCGCCACTGCCTTCGTAATTAAGCACCGTACCAATGCCAAATTTTGCATGTAGCACCCGTTGACCTAAATTAAACCCGCTTTCTTCAAAGGCGGCATGGCTAACCGATGCACTAAAGCGACCAGCTGCTGGCGGGCGAGAAACCTGGGTTTTAATGCGAATTTCTTCTACGCAGTCTTCGGGTATTTCACGTAAAAAACGCGATGGGCTGTGGTATTTTTCTTGACCATATAAACGGCGGCTTTCTGCGTGGCTTATATACAGTTTATCCATAGCACGGGTCATACCTACATAACAAAGGCGGCGTTCTTCTTCTAAACGGCCCGTTTCTTCATTACTTTGTTGTGATGGGAACATGCCCTCTTCAACACCGACCATAAATACCAGCGGAAACTCTAAGCCTTTAGCTGAGTGAAGCGTCATCATTTGTACCGCATCTTCATGTTCATCAGCTTGCCCTTCACCTGATTCAAGCGAGGTGTAGGCTAAAAAGCCTTGTAGTGGTGAACTGAATTCTTCCTCTTCAGGGAGTTCATATTGATCGCAGGCGCTAATTAATTCTTCTAAGTTTTCAACCCGAGCACGGCCTTTTTCACCTTTTTCAGCCTGATACATTGCCATTAACCCTGAGGTTTGAATGGCATATTTAGCCTGCTCGTGCAGCGTTAAGTCACTAATCTTATCTTCAATATGTTCAATTAACTCAACAAACTTGGCAACAGCTCCAGAAGCGCGACCCGATAAATGCTGTTGCTCTACAATGGCTTTAGCAGCATACCAAAGCGGCAAAGATTCAGCGCGAGCGCAGTCACGTATATGGCTTAATGTTTTATCGCCAATGCCGCGGGCGGGCGTATTAATAACTCGCTCAAATGCCGCATCATCTTGGCGGTTACCCACTAAGCGTAAGTATGAAAGAGCATCTTTAATTTCTTGCCGTTCGAAGAATCGCATACCGCCATAAATTCGGTATTTTAAACCTTCTTGTAGCATTGCTTCTTCAAGTACCCGCGATTGCGCATTACTACGATATAAAATAGCCGCATCTTGAAGTGCATTACCCGCATTAAGCCAGCTACGTAATTTGCTACTCACAAAGCGCGCTTCATCTAGCTCATTAAAAGCAGCATAAATAGAAATAGGTTCACCGTCGTTACCGTCGGTCCATAAACTTTTACCCATTCGCTCGGAGTTATTTTGAATTAACGCGTTTGAGGCTTTAAGAATAGTGGCAGTCGAGCGGTAATTTTGCTCAAGGCGAATCGTCTCTGCGTCGAAATCGGTTAAAAAGCGTTTAATGTTTTCTATTTTTGCGCCGCGCCAACCATAAATACTTTGGTCATCATCGCCTACAATCATGATGCTGCTGGTATCGCCCGCAAGTAGTTTTAACCACGCATACTGAATTGTATTGGTATCTTGAAACTCGTCTACAAGCATGTGCGCAAAGCGCTGCTGATAATGACGCAGCAAGGTTGGGTTATTTTTAAGAACCTCATAGCTACGTAGTAATATTTCTGCAAAATCAACTAGGCCCGCTCTATCACAAGCTTCTTGATAGGCCGCGTAAACACGCAGCATCATTTGCTCGTTAATATCGTATGCCTGAATATCTTTAGGGCGCAGAGCTTCATCTTTTTTAGCGCTTATGTACCAACCAAACTGCTTTGCCGGCCATTTTTTATCATCAATATTCATCGATTTTAATAAGCGCTTGATCATACGAAGCTGATCGTCAGAGTCTAAAATTTGAAAGGCTTCTGGTAAGTTTGCTTCACGATGATGTGCACGCAAAATTCGGTGCGATAAACCATGGAAAGTACCAATCCACATGCCGCCTACAGGTGCTTTTAATGTCTCTTCAACTCGTGAGCGCATTTCTTTAGCGGCTTTATTAGTAAAGGTTACCGCAAAAATACTATAGGCAGAGGCTTGTTCTACTTGCATTAACCAGGCAATACGATGAACCAATACTCGAGTTTTACCTGAACCTGCTCCTGCTAATACCAGCATGTTTTGTAATGGCGCTGCAACGGCATCGCGTTGTTTATCATTTAAGCCATCGAGTAATTCTGAAACGTCCATCGTTACGCCTTTTTAATCAATAATGAGAGCAGTATAACAGGTGTTTTTGTTAGGCTAAATAAAATACTGTTTTTATAAACAGCTATTTATAAAATACGTATTTAAGTTGTTGAATAGTTAACAGTATAAACTGAGCAAGTAACTAAAATAGCTATTTAAAATTGCTAATTTGACTTATTTTTGGCAAAAAATACTAAACTGATAAATTCGTAATAATTTAACTGTATGATTTGTAAGCCTTAATAAATTGGCATAAAGTGTGTAAGTATAAATAATAAGTACAAATACAAAATTAATTAAACTACAGAGGTTAGTATGTCTCAACAAGGTTCTGGCGGAAATGTAATCGCCGCTCTATGTAATATTTTTTTCCCAGGTTTAGGGCAGTTGGTTCAGGGTCGTATTTTAGCGGCGCTGGTGTTTGCCATTTTGGTTTTTGGCGGCTACGCGTTATGGTTTTTAGTTGTTCCAGCCATTGTTGGAGCCGTATTCCATTTATGGGCAATTATTGATGCTGCCCGCTATCGCTCAGGCGGTTAGCTATAGTTAGCTATAGTGAGCATACTTTAATAGCGCCTTATGGCGCTATTTTTGTATCTGGCTTTCATTATTCATAGCTGATTAGGTTATAATCTGTTGTATTAGCAGTACTGGAATAAAGTTATGGAATACCAATTCATTCGCGATCCTATTAGTGGGTTAAGAATTAAAATTAGCAGCGAGCACGCGATTATAGGCCGCTGGTTAAATGAAGAAATAGGCAAAGATAAAGTGGCGATGGTGCAGGCACTTATTAGCTCGGTGAGTTCAAGCTTTGAGCCGGTAACACTTAAAGGCCAAGAAATTGATCTGATCCTTTCTAAAGATGAAGCATTATTCGAAGCACATGCGCTGCATCAAGATAACGAAGATATATTAGCCTACCAAGATGACGAACTCATGCTGGAAGAGAATGATTTAAGCAGTGGTTGTGGTTTTGAAGACTTTGTTGATCTGATCAACTCGTGGCATGAGTTTTCGGCTGGTCGTTAAGTTATATTATCTGTATTATTACTCTAATTATAAATCCAACAGTGGAACCAATATGTCTGCGAATTTAAACAAACTAGTTGTTATGCTAGAAATGCAAAATGCCATGAATACCAAAGTACATGAGCAATGGTTTAGTCAAGGCTTTGAATGGTATAGAGCTATTTGGGTTGAATGTGCAGAAATGCTGGATCATTACGGTTGGAAATGGTGGAAAAAACAAACGCCAGATACTGAACAAGTAATTTTAGAGCTGGTTGATATTTTTCATTTTGGTTTATCGCTACGTATCGACGGTGAGACCAGCTACGAGCAAATAGCAACACAGCTACAAACTCAAATGAGCGCCCCACAGCAAGGTGATGATTTTAAACAAACGCTTGAATTATTAGCAGCCAGTGCGGTTGCCAATAAAACCTTTAACGCGGCTGCTTTTGCCGGTTGTATGGCACAAATCGGTATGGATATTGATGATTTATATCGTGGCTATGTGGGTAAAAATACGCTGAACTTCTTCCGTCAGGATCATGGTTACAAAGAGGGTAGCTACATTAAAGTGTGGCATGGCAAAGAAGATAACGAACACTTAGTTGAAGTAGTTAAAAGCCTTGATACTGAGCATGTAGATTTTGCAAAACAGGTATATCAAGGCTTAGTAGCGCGTTACCCTCAGGGCGAATAAGCCAGGGTCTGTTGACCTTTGCGGATTACAATTTGTTCAAATTAGGGGCGGTTTAATCGCGACGCGAGGTTTGTAACCTAGTGGGCTAAGTAAAAACCGAGCAACAAAGAGTAAATCGCCCCTAGGCAGAACCCTTCGGGCAGCGCCTGTTTGGCATTGATGCTGCGTTATCGCCTATTTATGGGGAATAACCACACCACATAGGCTCTGCCTTGCCTAAATACCAAACAGACTGCTGCAAATTTAACCTTGAAAGATCAACAGACCCTAAATAAGCTTACGGTAATCGGTGACACTTAAGTAATCGGTTATATCGTTATGTGGTTGCTGGCTATTCGGGTTAGCAACCGCAAGTAAATGCTCAATGCCGTATTCTCGTGCGGCATTTAATACCGGTAAGCTGTCATCTACAAATAATGTGCGGCGTTTATCAAACCCTAAATCCCCTTGAACCTTGTGCCATAAACTTTGTTGCTCTTTACTTACCCCATATTCATGCGTTGATACCACCCCGTCTAAGTAGTTATCAATGGCGGTATGTTCAAATTTAAGCATTACGCATTCTGGATGAGCATTGGTAAGTAAAATGAGTTCTTTACCTGCACGTCGAAGTTCAGTTAAAAAATGCGGAACGTCTTCACGAATTTTGATTAAGTGAGCAGACTGGCGCTTTAGTTCGAGAATAGGTAAGTTTAGCTGTGCTTCCCAATAGTCAGAGCAGTACCACTGAATTTTGCCACTCACAGCCTGATAGCGTTTTAAGATATCTGCGCGGGCTGCCTCAAAACTGATATTTTGAGCCAGAGCATGTTGTTGTGGAACAACATTGAGCCAAAAGTCAGTGTCGTAATGTAAATCAAGTAAAGTCCCGTCCATGTCGAGTAATACAGTATCGATTTTTGACCAATTGAGCATGATATATCCTTGTGGAAATTGAGGCGTTAAATGACTACGTTGCGATGAAATGCTTGCAAGCGAAATATAATGGGCTCTGTTAATTGAACTTTAAAAACATATACCCAATGATGAAATATTAAGGGCGAATTCAATAACGCCAGATAAATATTTAACCTTAACTACGGGTAAGATATTTTATGATTAATTCTGCATTTAAATTGCTTTTAATTCAAACTGAAACTCGCATCTTATACTCATTTGGGTATATGATTAGTATAACTGCAATGATAGCAAATTGATGCCCATGACACAGAAAAAGCACCCAACACCACCACAAATTCTCAGTAATAATGTTGTCGCTAAAAGTCGCTTATTTACTGTGGAGTCTTTAGAACTAAAATTTTCAAATGACGAAGAGCGTCAGTATGAACGAATTCGCGGCGGTGGCCGTGGAGCCGTTATGATTGTACCCATCACAGCTGAAAACGAACTACTACTCGTTCGAGAGTATTGCGCCGGCACCAATGATTATCAGTTAGGTTTCCCTAAAGGATTAATTGACCCCGGTGAAACACCTGAGCAAGCGGCAAACCGAGAGCTCAAAGAAGAAATTGGCTTTGGTGCTGAATACTTTGAAGCACTTAAAACGGTCACTATGGCGCCTAGTTATTTCAATGCCACTATGCATATTCTCTTTGCTAAAGATTTATACCCTGAAACCCTATTAGGTGATGAGCCAGAGCCATTAGTGCTTGTTAAATGGCCACTTGCGCAGTGGCAGTCGCTATTAGAACAACCTGACTTTACTGAAGCACGTAGTGTTGCCGCTCTGCTATTATTAGATAAGTACTTAGCCTCAGGAGCGACTAATGGATAAATTACTTGAACCATGCATAACACTTGCCCAAAGTGCAGGTGATGCAATTATGGCTATTTATAAAAAAGATGATATTGGTCAACAAGAAAAATCAGACAATACGCCAGTTACTAAAGCAGATTTAGCCGCAAACGATGTACTTGTTGCTGGCTTAAAAGCGCTAGCTCCCGATATTCCTATTATGTCCGAAGAGACGCCGATCCCAGCATTGGAAGACAGGCAGCACTGGCAACGCTATTGGCTGCTTGATCCGATGGATGGCACCGGTGAATTTATATTAGAAAGCGGCGACTTTGCCGTTAATATTGCGCTGATAGAAAATAATCATCCTGTATTGGGAGTGATTCATTGGCCAGCAAAAGGCGTGACCTATTTTGCTACCGCTAATAATGGGGCGTTTAAGCGTAAAGGCGAGCATGATAAACAAATATTTGTAGCGCCTCCCGAAAGTTTAACTTTGGCTGTAAGTCGCCGCCAAAAAATAGAAGCCGTGAGTCAGTATTTAAATGCGCAATTTGCAACGGTGGCTTTAGGCTCATGTTCGCTTAAAGCTTGTATTGTTGCTGAAGGTAAAGCTGACTGCTTTTTAAGAATTGGTCCCACTGGTGAATGGGACACTGGCGCATCACAAGTAATAGTTGAAGAGGCGGGGGGGTGTATTACCGATGCTGAGTTTAACCCTCTGACCTATAACCAAAGGGAAAGCACAGAAAACCCAGACTTTATTGTTATGGGTCATCCCGATTGGGAGTGGCAAAAAATGATAAACCCACATCAGCGATTAGTGTAATAATAGCCGTTTGATGGGTTTTTGTTCACTTAAACGTTTTTAATTAGTAAAACCTTGCATTATAGGTTTATTCCTATATTATAGCGCTCTCTTCGAAACAGGCTTGTGAATAACACGATACTGTTACAAAGAAATTACAGGCGCGGGATGGAGCAGCCTGGTAGCTCGTCGGGCTCATAACCCGAAGGTCGTCGGTTCAAATCCGGCTCCCGCAACCAATTTCCTTTAGAGGTTTTAGGTTACTGTAAACTCTAACTTAAGAGATTAAATTAAGTAGTCGATAGACTTAAAATATACAGGCGCGGGATGGAGCAGCCTGGTAGCTCGTCGGGCTCATAACCCGAAGGTCGTCGGTTCAAATCCGGCTCCCGCAACCAATTTTTCATTGGAAGCCAAGTTGTAATGTAAGCAACTATAAATAAATCTGCAATTTCAGGCGCGGGATGGAGCAGTCTGGTAGCTCGTCGGGCTCATAACCCGAAGGTCGTCGGTTCAAATCCGGCTCCCGCAACCACTGAAATAAACAGTTATAGTAAAGCAACACGCCTAAAGCGTGTTTTTTTATGCCTAAAATTCAGTGAAATGGGTAGCTCGTCGGTCTCAGCTCTCCATTAGCCAGCAAAGGTTGTCGGTTCAAATCCGGCTCCCGCAACCACTGAAATAACATGTTTTATTAAATCGACACGCTAAAGCGTGTTTTTTTATGCCTGAAATTCAGTGCGCCTAAAAGCGCGTCGGACCCAGCTCTCCATTAGCCAGCAAAGGTCGTTGGTTCAAATCCGGCTCCCGCAACCACTGAAATAACATGTTTTATTAAATCGACACGCCTAAAGCGTGTTTTTTTATGCCTAAAATTCATATTCCCTCACGCTATTTTTAACACGTATTTCTGCTGTTCTTTTCTAATTCTACTTTTTGAAAGTGTTATTGCTGAATATTTAGTATGCTATGCGTTAAACTCTTTAAAACTTTTTGTAATCAAAATTATGACTGAACTCTATCACTGGTTTGATTTAATTGGCGTAGCGGTATTTGCTATATCGGGCACCTTGGTTGCCTATGAAAAGAAAATGGATGGCTTTGGTGTGGTTGTGCTTGCAACCGTTACGGCTATTGGTGGCGGTACTGTTCGCGATGTGATACTCGATCAACCCGTATTTTGGTTACACGACCAAAGCTACTTCTATGCTATTTTAGCCGCAGTGCTTGTTACAACACGACTGATCAATAAACAAAAATCGATTCCTTATTATGTTTTACAAACAGCCGATGCATTTGGTTTAGCCTTTTTTGCGGTAATGGGAGCACAAAAAGCGCAATTGGCCGGTATGCCTGATATGACGGTTATTATTATGGCGGTGATCACCCCCTGTTTTGGTGGATTGATTCGCGATGTGCTTGCCCGCGATATTCCTATGCTCCTCAAAGGTGAGCTCTATGCTATTACCTGTATTGCTGGTGGTATTGTATATACCTTAGCTATAAACCTATCTTTAACGGTGGAAGTGGCGATGATCTTGAGTATGTTAATGACCTTATTGCTGCGCTTTTCGGCCATTAAATGGAAGATTATATTACATGTTTTTAAATATCCTGACTAAACTGGTTTAATACAGCAGTTAACTAGGATAAGGAATGTCGTTAGCCCGTATATTTTCTCGCGCACAAGTAGGAATTAATGCCCCCGAGGTTATGGTTGAAGTGCATTTAGGGAATGGTTTACCTGCATTTCATATTGTCGGCTTACCCGAAGCATCGGTTAAAGAGGCCAAGGATAGAGTACGCAGCGCTCTTGAAAACTCTCAATTTGGATTTCCCGATCAACGTATTACCGTTAATTTAGCACCTGCCGATTTACCAAAAGACGGCGGGCGGTTTGACCTTGCGATTGCGGTAGGCATTTTGGTCGCATCGGGGCAAATAGTCTGCCCTGATATTCATAAGTATGAGTTTTATGGTGAGCTTGCACTTAATGGTGAAATACGTGCAGTGAATGCTATTTTACCCTCAGTGCTCGGTGCTAAAGAGCAAAACCGTTGTTGCTTTCTTCCTCTTGAAAACGATAGTTTGGCCAGCCTTGTCAGCGGTGTAAAACGAAAAGCGGTAAGCTCTATACAAGAGGTGTGGGGAGACTTACTCAACCAACAACCTTTACCATTGAATATTGCCTACCCTGACTGTACCCAAGCGCCAGACTTTTTACTCGATTTAAGTGATGTAAAAGGCCAACCCGGTGCTAAACGAGTACTAGAAATTGCTGCCGCAGGTGGACATAACCTACTATTTTTAGGGCCACCAGGAACCGGCAAATCAATGCTTGCGCAACGAATGTCTACAATAATGCCAACCATGTCAGATGATGAAGCCATTGATACCGCTGCTTTGTATTCCATTATTGGCCACTCAATCGATTTAACCAACTGGCGTCAGCGACCATTTCGAAATCCTCATCACACTTGCTCTGCAGTTGCGCTGGTAGGCGGTTCGTCTAACCCTAAACCCGGTGAAATATCGTTAGCGCACAATGGCGTATTATTTTTAGATGAGCTGCCTGAATTTGAGCGCAAAGTACTGGACTCGTTACGAGAACCAATGGAAACCGGAACCGTGACGATTTCGCGCGCGGCAAGACAAATGGAATTTCCGGCACAGTTTCAGCTTATTGCAGCACTTAATCCCAGCCCGACAGGGTGCCATCATGATAAACGGGCGACCCCTGATCAAGTGATGCGTTATTTATCGCGGGTATCAGGACCGTTTATCGATAGAATTGATTTGCAAATTGAGCTCCCTAGACTAAGCAGCGTGGAGCTACAAAGTACGACTGCAGAAGAAACCAGTGCTGAAGTGAGAGCGCGAGTAGAAGCGGCTTATGCAATACAATTAAAACGCCAAGGTAAAGTGAATGCGCGGCTAAATAACAAAGAAATGAGCTTATACTGTGAGTTACCCGCTGCGGAGCTACAGTTTTTAGCTAGAGCCAGTGAAAAGCTGGCGTTATCGCCGCGCTCTTATCATAGAGTGATAAAAGTAGCGCGTACCATTAGTGATTTAAAAGGCGCGCCACAAATTAGTTTAAATGAACTTAAAGAAGCGCTTAATTATCGGGCATTTGAGCGTTTATTATCGCAGTTAACCCAATACTAAATAGATAGCATATAGCCTTTACCACGCACGGTGACGATGCGTTTTTGATCTTTCTCATCGTTCAGCTTTTTACGTAAACGACCCACTAACACGTCTACGGTACGATCGTTGGGGCTCCAATCAGGCTGGCCAATTTCTTCTGATATTTTTTCACGTGAAGTGGCTTTACCGGCATTGCCGATTAAACAAATAAGCACTTTATGCTCTGCTTCGGTGAGCCGTGATTCAATCCCACTGGCTGTAATGAGTGTGCGGTTATCTGGATGGAGTTTAAAATCAGCGTATTCGATAAACTCTTCACTGTCATCGTCGTGTTGATTGTTTGCAATACGTTTGTATAAAGCGCGCATTCTCAACTCAAGCTCGAGTAAATCGACAGGCTTGCAAATATAGTCATCGGCACCTTGAGCAAGACCAGCAATACGATCAGCTTGTGAGTCACGGCTCGATAACAAAATAACACCAATATCGGTGAGCGTATTTAACTCTTTGGCAAGTTGTAAACCATTGCGCTTTGGCAGCACAATATCAATAATTGCCAAGGAAATAGCACTGCGCTGATTTACACGGCTTTTGACCATGCTTAAAGCATCGGCACCCGTTGCGTCAACGTCAATAGAGAACTCGGTATTTATAAAATGATTTTGGATGCGCTTTACTAGCAGCTCGTCATCTTCAACCAATAAAACATTAATTGCCATAGTCTGTTATTTTTTTAATAGTAGCCTTGCATGTTAGCATTATTCGTTACATGCATAACACAGAGTTTAATTTTTTTCGGTAACTTTATATTACAAAAAAGAATAATGAAATTACCTTTGTATTGCGCACTTTTTATAAATTATTTTAAGTGCGCATTTAAATGACTACTGGCCGTACATTGAATCCCACCATTGTGGTTCATTTTTTAACTTTTTATCAAAGTAAGCCAACATAGTGTTCCACCAATTAAAGCGCTTATCGCGAGCAAATATTTGATGATCGGCTCCTTTGTACTCAATCATTTCAACATCTTTATTTAGCAGTTTTAGCGCGGTGTACATAGTTAAGCTTTCACCTACTGGCACATTCGTATCGCTGTCACCATGAATAAGCAGTAATGGCGTGGTCACTTTATCGGCATGAAACACTGGGCTATGTTGGCTATAAAGTTCAGAGTTATTCCACGGGAAACTATTTTTAGAGGCTTCGCCTGAGTATAAATATCCCCACCATCCTTCACCCCAGTAAGAAGTTAAGTTTGAAATTCCCGCATGAGCAATAGACGCGCTGAACATATCGGTTTTAGTAGCAAGCAGCATCGTCATAAACCCACCGTAAGATGCCCCTAAATTACCGACTTTACTTCTGTCTACAAAATCATATTTAGCTAAAAATGCCTCTGTGCCTTGCATAATGTCATCGGCGGTATAATCGCCCCACGCATTGACATGTTGCGCTGAAAAAGTTTGTCCAAAGCCCGTTGCACCAGTTGGCTGTACCACATAAACCACATAGCCGTTTGCTGCCCATAAATTAAAAGGGTAACGCCCTGTAAATCCACGAGTCACAGGTGAGGTGCCACCATAGTAATAGACCAGAGCAGGGTGCTTTTTAGTTTTATCAATATTACTTGGCAGATAAACACGACCAGATATTTCTACGCCACGCTTATTGGTAAAGCTAAATTCTTCAAGCTTAGGAATCGTGGTATTGGCATATGCAATCGGGTTTGAATCCCAGATTAACTCCACCTTATTTTTGCTTACGTCAAAGCGCTTGAGTTGTTGGGCGCTTGAAGCATTACTGCCAGAGAGCAGTAGCTGGGTATTGCGAGTATTTGAAAAACTAAACTGTTCTACAATATCAAACCCTGTATCTAACTTTTTAAAGCGTTGTTTACTCAGATCATATAAATACAGTGGTTGGGTGTCTTTTTCTGTCACTTTGATTAACGCATCGCCATTGCTTAGTACTTCCAATGTGCCAATCGCAGGGTCAAACTGTTTACTTAACGCCGTTACTTTTTTAGCGTTATCGGTTAGTAAATACAGCTGGCCATCATAATTATTCGCCAGCATGGTTTGCGGTAGTACTCTGCCTGCGCCATTTTTAAAATCAGGGCCTGCAACAACATAAATATTGTTTGCGGTATATTTCGCTTGATTAAAGGTTTTAAACTTACCTAACGATTTTATGCTGTTGGATTTTAATGTAAGTTCAACCAGCTCAGTCTCTGGATGGGTTGAGGCTTGCATGGCCATTACTGGACGACTTATTAATAGTTTTCCACGGTTGCTATTAGCATCTTCAAGTTGATGGCTTAATACGCCTTCGGTCAGGGCTTTGGTTAAACCACTGTGGGTATCGAGTAAATATAATTGGCTAACCGTACGGGCGTAAGACCAACGGTCTTGCAAGCCTTTATGATGTTTAGTGAGGCTATTGGTTTCTTCAGGTGATTTGGACCAGCTAAAAAGAATACTATTATCGTTGTAATAGCTAAAGTTGCTTGCCCCCTCAAGGCCTGAGGCTAAGGTTTTTATAGCGAAAGTTTTACGGTTTAACTGCTTTAATTCGCCGTTGAGTAAATAGACTAAAAATTGATTATCAGGACTCCAAGTGAATTGGCTAGGCTGCGCTTCTTCAAATCGGTATACCGTTTGGTTATTAGTATTTTTAAGCTCGGTTGTGGTAATGGCGTCGTTGCCTGTTTTATCGCTGTAACGCTTTGTTGTACTTAAGTAATGCTTAGCATCAGGTGACAAAGACAAGCCGCTAATAGTTGGGGCGTCAAACAATTGCTTAGCCGATAAGCGCTTGGTCTTATTTGTCGTTAGGGTCACGGCGTCAGTTTCTGCTTTTGGCACAAACTCTAAGGTGACATCATTCCAATTAGCAACCTGTTGAGCAATGACAATAACGGTGTGTGAGCCGTTATTTAAAGCAAGCTGATAGCGTTGGTTTTCACCACTTTGTTTCTCACCGTTAATAAAAACCTGGCCTTGCTCTATTCCTTTAATGTTTAAGGAGCCTTGAGTAAATCGGTTAGTTTCAATATTAAATTTAAGTGCTTGTAAACCGCCTAAAGTAAGCGCGTTAATTTTATCAAGTGGTTGCCACTTATGCTTTTTACCAAACACAACAAAGCTTTCTTTATTTGATTCAAGTTGTGCAAGCAGATTATTGATAATCACGTCGCCATGCGGTGTTTGAAATGGCTTTGCTTGCATGTCTTCTGCAAGAGGCCCGATAAACTGAATTTTTGATTGATCGAGTGGGGCAGCTAATGCCGTTAAACTCAAACTACTTAATGTGAGTAGGGCTGCCAAGTGAGTAAAACGTTTTGCGTAACGATGCCAAGGTGCGCTTAAATTCATTACTATGCCTATTATTATTGGAGATTTGGCCAAATATAGCATGTATTGTTATGATGCTCATATATCCAATTTAGAGGAAAAAAAGTGACACTATTAATCGTTTACATGGTTACAGCGATTGTGATTTCGTTTCTATGTTCTGTCATGGAAGCGGTGCTATTGAGCATTTCACCTAGTTATGTTGCGCTGCTTCGTAAAGAGCGGCCAGTACTGGCTAAGCAACTAGAGAAGCTAAAAAGTAATATCGATCAGCCATTAGCGGCTATTTTAACACTTAATACTGTTGCACATACTGCTGGTGCTGCGGGCGTGGGCGCACAGGCTGCCGTGGTGTTTTCAGATGCGGCTGTGGGGATTGCGTCTGCGATTATGACTTTATTGGTACTGGTGTTATCTGAAATTATTCCTAAAACGCTGGGGGCTAATTATTGGCGTGCTTTAACGCCTAGTGTGACTTATGGTTTACGTATTTTGGTACTAGTCCTTAAGCCTTTTGTTTGGGCAGCACAAAAGCTAACTAATTTGATGGGTCAAAAGCATAATGAGGCCTATTATATTCGCCAAGAAATAGAAGCAATGGCCGACATTGGTAGTGAGTCTGGGGCGCTTCATGCTGATGAATCAGAAATCATTCGTAACTTGCTGCACTTTAGGCATGCAAAACTAACCGATTTAATGACACCGCGTACGGTCATTTTTAAAATCCATAAAGATCTTACCGTTAATCAATACTTGAGTGAACACGGTTCGTCGTCATTCTCTCGAGTGCTAATTTATGACAAAGACGCTGACGATATCATAGGCTTTGTACATAAAAACGATATTATGTTGGCATATCATCGGTTAGGCACAGATTACAAAATTAGTAAGTTAGTTAAACCTATCTATACGGTACCGAGTACCCAAAATGTATCGTCGCTATTACAAACATTGCTCACCCAACGTACCCACATTTGCTTAGTGATTGACGAATACGGTGATGTGCAAGGAATTGTAACGCTCGAGGATATGATAGAAGCGTTAATGGGCTTAGAAATTGTTGATGAGCGAGATCAATCAACCAATATGCGCGCCGTAGCAAAGCAGCGTTGGCACCAGCGTTTAGCTGATAGTGAGCATATCGTCAGCGCCGACGATAATGAATCTCGTTAGCTGTTTTTTGTTTTAGCAGCTGTTTTTATCCAGTGTTGGGCCCACGAGATAAATTCAGCTTTTGCTTTTGGGCAACTAAATAAAAAGCCCTGTATAGCTAAATTTGTTTGATAATGCTTGAGGTAGGCCAGCTCTTCGGGGCGCTCAACCCCTTCGGCCACTAATTCAAGCTGCTCTTGGGTTGTCATATTAATTAGTGAACTGACTACCACTTGAGAAAACTTATCGGTTTCTATGTGGCTAATAAAAGAGCGATCTATTTTTACTTCTGTAAATGGCAGCTGTTTCAGTTGGTTAATATTAGTAAAACCAGTGCCAAAGTCATCGAGTGAAATACCAAAGCCGAATATTCTTAATCTATTTAAGGTTTCGAGTTGAGTGTAGCTTGAAAGGGCATGCTGCTCGGTTATTTCAAGCACCACATCACTGGGTAAAACATCATGTTTTTGTAGAAGCTGTAATAACTTATTGGGGCTGTTTAAATCATCTAACTGACACGGCGATAAGTTAAATGACAATTTCAAATTTGTACCCAGCTGCTCTTTTAGTTGCTTGATGTCACCACAGGCTTTTTCAAATAGCGTAAACGTAATGTCATTGATTAAATCGCATTGCTCAGCCAGGCTGATAAAACGGCTTGGTAAAATAACTCGTTCGTCTTTACTTGATACAATGCGAGCCAGCACTTCAACACTTTGTATTTGATTGGTGTTTATATTTATTTTAGGTTGATAGTAAGGTGTTATTTCATTATTTTTTAATGCGTTAATTAGTTTTTCTTTAGTGATTGGGCGCTCTTTTACAAGTGTGTGGCTGTTTAACTGCGCTATTTTGGTAAGTAACGTATTTACCTGATTGAGTTGCACAGGCTTAGATAGGTTGCCAATTAAATGCACATTGTGCTGTTTAGCGAGGTCAGCGGCTAGGCTGATTATTTTAGGGTCCATTTCAGAAATAATAACAATTGCACCGCAATAGCCTATTTCACCTAAGTTACGGATCAGCTCCATGCCATCCATTTCTGGCATATTAAGATCGGTAAATATGGCATCAAAATAGTTTATATCAGCTTTTACTTTTTCAAGTGCTTTAACAGGGTTTAAACAGGTGGTTGTGGATTGCGACATTTCGAGTTCATTAAAAATAGCTTTCATGACAATCAAAATGGCTTTTGAGTCATCGACAACGAGTATGTTTGGTAATTTTGTGTGCATTGTTGTCCTTAACTTAACGGTCGTAATTTATATCCCTCTGTTTTAAAAATAGTCGCTTGAATTGTTTTTGTCAGTATTTATTGCTGTTTTAAATTTTAAATATCAGCAAAATCCAATCGACAAATTATTCTATCTTGCTCGTGTTTTTTAGGTGAGTAGGTATACTAGCATCATAATTTATAATGGTTATAATACCAATCCGCAATAATACTTAATCATTTTGAGGGGGCAAGTCAGACGCGAGCTGCGTTAAAAAATTCTCCTTTAGAGCAACTAAATAACGAAGTTTTTGCCTTGCTATCGGCAGGATTTTTCTGCCTCAAAATAGCGCCCCTAATTAAGCGAACTGATATAACAATGATAAAAATCGATCTGAATCTAGCCGAACAACCGTTTACGCTTATGCTAGATAAGCAACAAATTGTAAAAATATTTCATGATCAGCAAGCGATTGCATTTGAAAATCCACGTGAAAACTATGTTGAGTTTATGCTTGATGAGCAGCTAATTGGTATTGATAGCAGTGACGTTAACCAACAGAGTATTGCGCTATTTGTAGATAATCAGTTTGCCACTCAGCTGGCTTTACCTGTGGCGGCGCAAGGCGAATCTAAAAAAGGCTTTTTGGGACTTGCGGCGCTAGGCTTTAAGTTATTTAAAAGTGCTAAGGTTGTTAAAGTGGCGCTAGCGAGCGCATCGGTGGCCGGTTATGCTTGGCTGTTTACCATTGAATTTGCGTTAATGCTGATTGCTTGCCTGGTGGTACATGAATATGGCCACGTACGAGCTATGAAGTATTTTGGGATAAAAACCAAAGGCATTTATTTAATTCCTTTTGTAGGCGGGTTAGCCGTTAGCGACGATAAAATAACTACGCGCTGGCAAGATGTGGTGATCTCACTAATGGGCCCTGCCTTTGGTTTGTTTACCTCAGTGTTAGGCGTGGTGCTTTATTACGCCACAGAAATGGAAATATTTGCAGGCGTTGCGGTACTTAGTGCACTGCTTAACTTATTTAACTTACTGCCTATTTTACCGCTTGATGGCGGACATGTTTTAAAAAGTATTAGCTTTTCAATGCGTTCATGGGTGGGGCTGAGTGTATGTTTATTGGGTGTGTTATTTGGCTTATGGCTTAGCTATACGTTTGGCTTAATGTTGCTGGTGTTCTTTTTGTTTGTTGGCGCACTGGAAATTGTATTTGAATGGCGCGGCCGTCATTACTCGCATTTATTGCCGCTTGATAAATATGGCCAAGGCTTTTCAGCGGTCATGTATGCGCTGGTGGTTGCTGGCCATGTAGCAGTGATGATGCACTTTGCTGACTCTGAAAACGCGATATTAAGCTTGCCAATGAAGATTTTATCGAGCTAAATAAGTGCGGGCTGTAATATGAGTTACAGCCCGATTATATTAGTAAAAGCTTAATACCAACGAAATAAACACCCCAGTAATAATCAGCTGTACCACGCAAAAGCCCATAATGTCTTTAGCTTTTAATCCTGCAATGGCTAATACCGGTAATGCCCAAAAGGGTTGAATTAAATTAGTCCACGCATCTCCCCACGCCACAGCCATAGCAACCCGCGCCATATCTGCACCAAGCTCTTGTGCTGCCGGGATAACAATTGGCGCTTGTACCGCCCATTGTCCGCCACCTGAGGGTACAAACATATTAACGAGTCCTGCACTAATAAAGCTGTAAAATGGCAAGCTATCGGCATCCGCTATGGCAATAAAGCCCTGTGATATTTGTTGCGCCAGTCCAGTATCTACCATGACCGCCATAATGCCAGCATAAAAAGGGAACTGAATTACAATTCCTGCGCCACTTGGAATCGCTTGTTGTAGGCTATTTAGTAAATTGTGGGGGGTCTGATGTAGTGTGATAGCTAAAAATAAGAAAAGCGCTATCACACTGTTGAGATTTAAGCCGCCACCTGCGATAAAAAAGTAATAGCCTAAGTAGGCAAGTCCGAGTAAGCCAATGCCCATACCTAGCAGTTTGCTTTGCTCTAAATGTTGAGCAGGGCGTGTTATTGCGACTTTATCAGTTAGGGTATTTTCAAGCAGTGAAGGATCAATATAAACACTGTCTTTTTCATTCGGTAGCATATAGCGGTTAACCAGTGGCATAATGATAAATAAGCCAATCAGAATCGCAATATTAAAGCCTGCGAATAAGGTTTGCTGTGTGCCAATAATACCCATAGTCGCCTGTGAAAAATGCCCTTCGGTGGCAATGGTGAGTGGTACGGATCCCGCTAAACCGCCGTGCCATACTACAAAACCTGAGTAAGCACTTGCCACTAATAGCCGATAATCCACTCGAGTCTGTTTAGCAATGGCTTTAGCAAATAAAGCCCCAATCACTAAGCCAAACCCCCAATTTAGCCAGCTTGCTAAAAGCGAAATAAATGTCACTAAAATAATGGCTTTTGGGGCCGTATTAGCAAGCGTTGCTAATTTTGTTAGTAACATACTTATTAACGAGGTACTGGCAAGCATGTAGCCTGTTACTAATACCAATAGCATTTGCATGGCAAAGCTCAGTAAGTTCCAAAACCCGCTACCCCATGATGTTATTACCTCAAGTGTGGTTGCAGGGGTCGCTAAATTCGCAATGACTAAAGTAATAATGGTGAGCAAAATAACAAATATAAATGGGTCGGGTAAGTAGCGCTCGACGAGCTTGGTAAATGGACTGGCAACTTTATTAAGCATAATTAATAACGAGTTAGTGAAAACTTATTTGTTAATTAATCATGAAATCTTAGGATTAGCAAACACCGCTTTGAATAAACGCTCAGTAAAGCAGACTTTTTAAAGGTTGTTGATGAGGGAATGTCGCTAGCAAATACTTACCTTGGTCGGTATTTGCTAGTTATGCTCAATTAAGAATCACCAAGCACTTGCTTTAAGCGATTTTGTACTTCTTGAACGAGTAAGTCGGGCTGAAATTTTGATAAAAATGCATTACAGCCTACTTTTTCCACCATGGCTTGGTTGAAGCTACCACTCAGGGACGTGTTAAGCACCACATGTAAGTTTTTTAAGCGATTGTCGTTACGTATTTCATAGGTTAAGCGATAGCCATCCATCGAAGGCATTTCGGCATCGGTAATCACCATTAGCAGCTCTTTTTCAACATCGCGTCCTTCATCAGCCCAGCTTTTGAGCATTTGTAGGGCTTCTAGACCGTTACTGGCAGGAATAATTTCGATACCAAGCTGCGATAACGTATCGCTAACTTGTTTACGTGCTGTTGGCGAATCATCGGCGTGCAATATTTTGCGTCCTGCAAATTCGTTTACGATGGTTTCATCCAACACCCCATCAGTAATATTGACCTCGTACTCAACTATTTCAGCGAGTACTTTTTCTACATCAATAATTTCAACTAATTGCTCTTGGCCATCACGCTGTACTTTAGTTAGTGCCGTAATATAATGATTTTTACCCACAGAGCTGGGGGGCGGCATAATGTCAGACCAGGTCATATTCATGATTTGATCAACCTTGCCAATTAAAAAACCTTGTGTGGTGCGGTTATATTCAGTTATGACCAGATTACAATCTTCACCATATTCTTTTTTAGCCATAGAAATGGCTTGGCGAAGGTCAATCACTGGGATAGATTCACCGCGTATATTGGCTACACCGGTTACCTTAGGGTGAGAGTGCGGTATTTTGCTTAAACGGGGAAGCTTTACCACTTCTTTTATTTTAAATACATTGAGTGCAAATAAATGGCGGCTATGCAAATAAAAAAGTAGCAACTCTAAACGATTTTCGCCTACAAGCTGAGTACGCTGATCAACTGACGCTAAAACACCTGACATAATAGACCCATATTTTTCCTCATAACTTTATAACTATAGTTTACTCTTATTTTTCTTCATAACGAACCGTGAATATTTCGATTACAGTAAAACGTTGCTTAAGTGTTATCATGTGCAGTATCGTGTTACTAAATGATTTAAATAATCAATCGATTAACAAAAAATTATGCATCATATTTTTAAACGTATTGTTGTGCTGTTGCGCAGCCATATTGATCAGGTAAGTTGGCAGTCTGTTGTAATAGCAACATCCTTACATATGCTGCTTACTTGGTGCTTATTGTTAGTGGCAAATGAGCAGGCACTGCTTTCACCGGGTACTTTTTTTTACTACTACACGGTAACCACTTCAACGGTAGGGTATGGGGATTTAAGTCCATCAACTGACTTAGGTCGTTGGATTGTCGCATTAATACAAATACCTTTTGGTTTGGCTTTATTTGGTGTCTTGTTGGGTAAAACAGGACAAACAGTAACTTACTTAATTAGGCGCGCTATGACTGGTGATAAAAACTTTGCTCACAGTAGCAATCATATTATTATTTTTGGTTGGCATAATGCTCGTACCAAAAAAATGATCGACTACATTTTGGCTGATACTAAGCGGACAGATCGCCGTATTTTATTAGCGGTTACTGAACAAATAGAGCATCCGTTTTTAAGTAATGAGAATGTTGATTTTGCTCGCCTAACCAGTTTCACCGATTTGGATGAATTAGAACGCGTTGCCATTCGCCACGCCGATAAAGTGATTATTGATGGCCAAGATGACGACCAAACATTTACCACCGCACTGCGTATTAGTCGTTTAGTCAAAGAAGATTGTCACATAAGTGCACACTTCTTTGATGAAACGAAAGTGGAAATGTTATTAGAGCATTGCCACAACGTAGAGTGTAGCAGTACTAAATCGGCAGAGATTTTAGTGCGCTCAATGCAAGATCCAGGCTCAAGTCGTGTACAAGAGGAACTATTATCAACCTTGCATGGTGATACGCAGTTTAGTTTACAAATCCCTAGTAATGTAAAAACCATGGAGTTTGGCAAATTATTTCATCACTTTAAGTACGATCATGATGCAATATTGTTAGGTGTGGCTCATAATTTAAGTGCAAAAAATATGGATTTAAATCCGCCTTTAGATTATGCAGTAAACGCCGGAGATATTTTGCATTACATTGCGCAAGAGCGAGTATTGAGTAATGAAGTTGACTGGCCTAGCTTGGAAAAATAATGACTGAAATTGCGTTTTTAATTATCGTTTTATGTGCTTACATTTTCCCTATTATGATAATTCTTAACAGTAAGCGTAGCCAAGGCCATGAAAAAAATGGCTGGCTAGTAGGCGCTATCTTCTTTTCGTGGATAGCGCTGATTCTTTACTTTTCGATTGTGCCCAAGCAAGGGCACGCCAAGAAAAAGTAAAGAATGAGTACCTTTTGTTACTTATTCTAATTGTCTCAGCTTATGCTCAACCAGCGGGTCGTCTGGCGCTAGCTGTTGAGCCACTTCTAATAGTTTAATGGCATCATTTGGATTTTCATCTTGATGCTTAATGGCTACGTCTATTAAAGGTTGAATATCAATTTTTTCTTGGTGCTCTTGCACGTGCGCTGCTTTTTCGTCGATTAAAATAGTGTGAGCGGTACTTAATAACGCTTGACGATGCGGCGAATTAGCATTGGCTTTATTAAGTTTTTTATAATAATCCTCTTTTAAACGCAGTGTTTTTGTTTGTAGCCTAAATTGTGCAATGTCGATTTGTTGATTAGCAATAAAATCAACAGCCACTTGTTTATAAAACCCAAACTTATTTAAATAAGTGGCATGGGTGCCGTGCCCCATCCCAAACACGCGTAAGTGAGTGAGCTGCTGGTAGCGTTTAGCGTGTTGGCGGTCAATGCGGTTGGTTGGGTCGTAAATAATGTAGCCCTGTGCATCCCCTAAGTCCAAATCATGGTAGTCACCTTGCCAGTCATATTGCTGGGCAATGTCGGTACTTGAGCGGTCATCCCAAGGGGCGATAAGTTTGTTTTTAGTGCTAACAGGATGGAAAAGCAGTACTTTGTCGAGTTTGAGTAATTTAGCAAATGCACCCACAGCAAAGCCGCCACGACTAAGTCCATAGCCTAGCTTGGTTTCAAAAGGAGAGAGTAGGGTTGATAGTTGCTCAATAAAAAAGATTAAATTGCGGTTACGAAACCAATTACTTTTACCCAAATGCTGAAACGCAATAATATTAACGTTTTGCTTTTGTGCTAAATGATAGCCCCAAGGTGCAAAGTCTTCGTTCAAATCACGCTCTTGTACATCAGTACCGGCAGGTGAAAAAGTAAAAAGCAGGGGTTTTTTGAGATCAACAAAGTGATATTTTACATACACATCACCGAGTAAATCCCCACCAGAGGTAGGTAGTTTTGCTTGCTTCTCATTATCGCTGAGAGTTAACCATTCATCTAACCAGTATAGTAATTTCATTTTTCCTCCAGTGCGCACAAGCCGCAGATCATAGCAAATCTGAGGGCATAAGAGAAATTGAGCCAAGCTATGCTGCGCTGGTGGAGTGCCTTTTTAATGGCAAAATGTATGTTACCTTTGCGACTATTAAGCCATGTTCAAAATTTCATTCCAGTCATTTTCGGTCACTGGCATGACCGATAAACGTCCCCCTTTTTTAAGTGCAATGTCTGTCACTGACTCATTTGCCTTAATTGCTTGCAAGCTCACTATGCTACTGAGATGAGAATGGTAGGTTACTTCCACCACAAACCAACGGGGGGTCTCAACGGTTGCTTTGGCATCATAATAATCGCTACTTAAATCAAACTGAGTCGGATCAGGGTAAGCGGCTTTAGTGACAATTCCTATTCCCGCAACGCCAACCTGTTTACAGCTAGAATGATAAATCATCACTAAATCACCTTGTTTAACATCATCGCGGATAAAGTTACGCGCTTGGTAGTTTCGTACGCCTTCCCATAACGTGGTTTGTTCAGGTGCATACTTTAAGTCATCAATTGAAAAGGCGTCGGGTTCGGTTTTAAATAGCCAAAAAGCCATATTAGTTTTCCTCACTCAGTGTGTTGGTATTTTTCCAGTATTGTATAGTATCATTTAGAAATTAGGGGATTGAGGAAGAAATAATGAGCCAAGTATTAGATGATTTATTGTCGTTGTTATCACTTGAAGAAATTGAACAAGGTTTATACCGAGGACAAAGCCAAGACTTAGGTTTTAGAGCGGTGTTTGGCGGTCAAGTTATGGGGCAAGCGCTTTCAGCAGCCAAAGAAACACTGCCAGCGGGGCGAATTGTTCACTCATTACATTCTTACTTTTTACGCCCAGGCGATGCTGCAAAGCCGATAGTGTATGACGTTGAAACGATTCGCGATGGTAAAAGTTTTAGTACGCGTCGTGTTAGCGCGATTCAGTACGGTAAGCCTATTTTTTACATGACGGCGTCGTTTCAAGGTGATGAACAAGGGTTATCGCATCAAGCGACCATGCCAGATGTTCCTGCCCCTGAAGAGCTACGTTCTTCATTAGAGTTTTATCAAGAAAATGCACAGCATATTCCAGAAGCTATCCGTAATAAATTTATTCGTGAAATGCCGATTGAAATGCGCCCAGTGAATTTTCATAACCCCTTTAAACCAGAAGCCATTGAACCAGTAAAACATATTTGGTTTAAAGCCAATGGCGATATGCCTGACGATCAACGTATTCATAACTATTTATTGGCGTATGCGTCCGACTTTGAATTTTTACCAACCGCATTACAACCACATGGCGTATCGTTTATGCAGCCGAATATGCAAGTGGCGACGATTGACCATGCTATGTGGTTTCATCGTCCGTTTAGAATGGATGATTGGATTTTATATACTATTGATAGTCCAAGCGCGAGCTCAGGAAGAGGGCTGGTACGTGGGCAGTTTTTTGACCGCCAAGGAAACTTGGTAGCCTCTACTATTCAAGAAGGGGTAATGCGCCAGCGCTAATCCTAATACCTACTATATTGAATAACTTCAATATAGTGGGTATGGTTTTATTTTACTTGCATTGAGCGTGCACAATATCTGTGATTGACTGCCAAATACGTGCCGGTAATAGCGTTTGTAGTTGTTTGTAAGTCTCGCACAACGCTGGACTGCCTTGTAAGCCATTATCTGACTCACTAATTAGCTTTTGTTCGCGTAGGTTTGAAATAAAGCTACTGAGTACCTTTTTGTCAAAAAACTCCGGCGTTTTAATGCCATGTAACGTACCCAAGCGCTGCGCCAGCACATAGCTTTCACGTTCAAGCTCTGCTTTTTCAATCCCTTGGCTGGTTTGAATAAAGCCAATCACAATCGCATAACGTTGCAAAGTAAAGCTCAATGCACGACCGAGCATTTCGAGTTTGGCAAAGCTATCGTTATTTTGAGTCACTTTAATGTTATCACCATCAAGCGCAATTAAGCCTTGATCACTAAAGTTAGTTAAAATACGAGTAACGTAGCTCTCATCTAACTCTTGCAAGTACCACTCTTTAGCAAACAATGGATAAAAAGATTTCACCAGCTGATGGCACTGAGTTACGGTGCTTTGATGTTGCTTAAATAAATGCAGCGCCACTAAACTAGGCACCGCAAAAATATGTAAAATGTTATTACGGTAGTAGTTGAATAAGGTTTTTTCTTTATCGCTTATCGCAATTATTTCGCCAAACTCATCACTGATCACATCAAACTTATTAAGCTTTAAGGCATGTTCAAGTAGCTGCTCTGGTGTTTCATCGGGTGCGGTTATTTTACTGCTATAGCTGGCTTCACGTTGCAATCGTAAGTAAAACTCAAGCTGAGCTAACAGCTTTGGCTTACTCAATGCCTGCTTATCGTTTACCAGCAGTATCATCGCCAGTAAGTTAACTGAGTTAAGTGCGGCGGCATTGTTAATTTTAACCATAACCTGATCAGCAAGGTTAGCCACCTGCGGCCCTAACCATTGTGGTTTTTGCACATCGGTTGCATGAATTGATTCACGCCAGTCAGGCTGGTTATCATTTAAATACTGATTGATAGAAATAGGGTCGCCAAAGTTTAAATAACCACGACCATAGTTTTTTAAATTCTTAATCGCTTTAAAAATACCTAATATCGACTCGCCTTTTTTATCATTACCCGCAAGTTCTTTTAAGTAGGTATTGATTTCCATGACGTGCTCGTAACCAATATATACCGGCACAATAGATATAGGTCTGTCTATACCGCGCAACATGGCTTGCATTGTCATTGCGAGCATGCCGGTTTTAGGGGGTAGTAAACGTCCCGTTCTGCTGCGCCCACCCTCGGTATAAAACTTTACCGAGTAACCTTTGATAAATAACTGGCTTAAGTATTCTTTAAATACCGCTGAGTAAAGTTTGTTACCAGCAAACGAGCGGCGAATAAAAAACGCGCCACTGCGGCGGAATATGCCACCGGCTGGGAAAAAGTTTAAGTTAATACCCGCTGCAATATGCGGTGGAACAAGCCCTTGATGGTAAATAGAGTAGGTCAGTAGCAAGTAATCCATATGGCTACGATGACACGGCATGTAGATTATTTCATGGCCCTTGTTGGTTAGGTCATGGATTTGCTCGGTGTACTTTATATCAATCCCATTATACAGCTTGTTCCAAAGCCAGGTTAATATGCGATCGGCAACGCGAATGGTGGCGTCGCTGTAATTAGCAGCAATTTCATCAAGAAGCTTTAATGCGTTTTGTCGCGCTTGGGCTTGGCTAATATTTTTTTCAGACGCTTCAGTTTGAATCGCTTTTTTTATCGTTGGGGATGCCAGTAGTGAGCTAAATAACTGATCACGAGATGGGATTTTAGGCCCTGTGGCAGCCAGCTTCTGGCGCTTAAAGTGTACTCTAGCTACGCGAAGTAGTTTATGAGGAAGTTCATTTACATCGGCTTTTTCGTTCACCAGTAGTGATAAATCAAGTGGTTGGCTAAAACGAATAAAGTTGTCTCTACCTGAAAAAAGTACAACAAATATTTTTCTAAACCAGCTGGGCGTAAGTGAGTGCGAAAGTAAAGTACTCAGTCCTGGCTTCTCTTTACCCGGCGCTCTGCCCCATAAAATAGTCACAGGCACAACCTGCACATTTTTTTGGCCACTATTTAATAAGTGTTCAATGATTTGCTTGCCCTGATCTAATGCGTTGGTAGGCTTTTCTTTATTACCAAATAACGGTGGTGGGTTTTTAATGCCAATAAAACGATCTAACGCTTGGTCACCTAACACTTGCTGCTCGGTAGGGTCGGGCAAGCCATTTCGTTTACATACGCGCGCGAGTGCCGCTAAATCAAAGCGTGAATTTAAACGCACTATATAAAAGGTCGGGTTTTTAGGGTTTAACTCAAATTGCTCTAACGGCTTCTCAGGCAGTACTTTGCTTTTAACAAACAAGCGGCTAATACCACCAGAGATAAGATTTAAACCATAATTTAAAATACGCATTGACTCACCATAAGAGAGTAGTTACCCAAATCAATATGGGTATATAACAGCAAAATTAGCGCATAGGATAACATATTATCTAAAAAATCCTCTGCAGATTAATCGACAAGCTATGACATTATAGTGACATCATCACTTCCATTACGTTCACTATTAATAAACTTAGCTATTTTTTAAACGACAATTGCAAAGCAATTATGTCTAAATAGTTGTTGCATTTATCACCAGCATCATTATAATACGCAGGCTTTCAAAATTCCCTCGGGAACAAGAAAGAATAAATTAAGCTTGGATTTCAAGCTAATAAACAGGAGTTCCGATTTGGAACTCAACGTAGATATAATCTAACAACCGGCATCTTAATTATTAAGATTGTTTCGGTCGTTTTTTTATGCTCTTTAAATGCTCTTTATATTGAGGTTTAAGAATGTCAAATCAACGCATTCGTATTCGCCTAAAAGCTTTTGACCACCGTTTGATTGACCAATCAACGGCGGAAATCGTGGAAACTGCGAAACGCACTGGCGCACAAGTACGTGGTCCAATTCCACTACCTACACGCTTTGAACGTTTTACTGTACTTACATCACCGCACGTTAATAAAGACGCGCGTGATCAGTACGAGATCCGCACCCATAAACGTCTGATCGACATCGTAGAACCAACTGACAAGACTGTAGACGCACTTATGCGTTTAGACCTTGCTGCTGGTGTTGATGTTCAAATCAGCCTGGGTTAATCGGAAGATTAGAGAGGTTTTAGGAAAATGGCATTAGGTCTAGTCGGTCGTAAAGTGGGTATGACACGTATCTTCACTGAAGATGGTGTATCTATCCCTGTGACAGTTATTGAAGCGACTCCTAACCGCATTGCTCAGATCAAATCTGACGCAACAGACGGTTATAACGCGCTTCAAGTAACCGCAGGCACTAAAAAAGCAAGCCGTGTAAACAAAGCAACAGCGGGTCACTTCGCTAAAGCTGGTGTTGAAGCGGGTCGCGGTCTGTGGGAATTCCGCCTAAATGGTGGTGAAGGCGATTTTGAAGTAGGCGCAGAGCTTACGGTTGAATTATTCAACGAAATCAACAAAGTTGACGTAACCGGTACTTCTAAAGGTAAAGGTTTCCAAGGTGGTGTTAAGCGCTGGAATTTCAGCATGCAAGACGCTACACATGGTAACTCTCTATCTCACCGTGCTCCTGGTTCAATCGGTCAAAACCAATCACCTGGTAAGGTGTTTAAAGGTAAGAAAATGGCCGGTCAAATGGGTAATGAGCAAGTAACAACTCAGAACCTTGAACTAGTTCGCGTTGACGCTGAGCGTAACCTGCTTTTAGTTAAAGGTGCAGTACCTGGCGCTATCGGCGGTGACGTTATCGTTAAACCAGCTGTTAAAGCATAAGTCCTGGAGATTTAGTGATGGAATTAGCAATTAAAGACGCTTCTGGCGCTCTTGAAGTTTCTGAAGCTACTTTTGGACGTGAGTTTAACGAAGCATTAGTACACCAAGTAGTTGTTGCATACGCAGCAGGTGCTCGTCAAGGTACTCGTGCTCAGAAGACACGTTCTGAAGTAAGCGGTGGTGGTAAAAAACCATGGGCTCAAAAAGGTACTGGCCGTGCACGTGCTGGTACAATCCGTAGTCCAATTTGGCGTTCAGGTGGCGTTAGCTTCGCAGCTAAACCACAAGACCACAGCCAAAAAGTAAACCGTAAAATGTACCGCGGTGCGATCAAAAGCATCTTATCTGAATTAGTTCGTCAAGAGCGTTTAATCGTTGTTGAGAGTTTTGGTCTTGAAGCACCAAAAACTAAAGAACTAGTTGCTAAGCTTAAAGAACTTGAGCTTAAAGATGTTCTTATCGTGACTGAAGAAGTAGATGAAAATCTTTTCTTATCGGCACGTAACCTGTACAAGGTTGACACACGTGATGTAGCTGGTATCGATCCTGTAAGCTTAATTGCTTTCGACAAGGTACTAATTACAGCTGCTGCTGTTAAGCAACTTGAGGAGGCGCTAGCATGATCCGTGAAGAACGTCTTTTAAAAGTGATCCTTGCTCCACACATCTCTGAAAAAAGCACAATCGCTGCTGAAGAAAACAACACGATTGTTTTCAAAGTAGCAAATGACGCAACTAAAGCTGAAGTTAAAGCGGCAGTTGAGAAGCTTTTTGAAGTAGAAGTAACTGGTGTTCGCACACTTAACGTTAAGGGTAAAACAAAACGTACTGGCATGCGTTTCGGTCGTCGTAGCGACTGGAAGAAAGCTTACGTTACTCTTAAAGAAGGTAGCGAGCTGGACTTTGTCGGCGGCGCCGAGTAATAAGGGGAGTTAGAATTATGGCACTTCAAAAGTGTAAGCCAACTTCTGCGGGTCGTCGTCACCTAGTTAAAGTGGTTAACCCAGATTTACATAAGGGTAAACCTTACGCACCACTATTAGAGAAAAACTCTAAATCAGGTGGTCGTAATAACAATGGTCGTATTACGGTTCGTCATATCGGTGGTGGTCATAAGCAGCATTACCGTTTAATCGATTTTAAACGTACTAAAGATGGCATTCCAGCCACTGTTGAGCGTTTAGAATATGATCCAAATCGTAGCGCAAACATCGCTCTTGTATTATATGCAGACGGTGAGCGTCGTTACATTATCGCACCAAAAGGCTTAAAAGCTGGCGATGCAATCCAGTCTGGTGTTGATGCACCAATCAAACCTGGTAATGCATTACCAATGCGTAATATGCCTGTAGGTTCGACTGTTCACAACGTAGAACTTAAACCAGGTAAAGGTGCTCAAATTGCACGTTCTGCTGGTGCATACGTTCAAATCCTTGCACGTGATGGTCAATATGTAACATTACGTCTTCGTTCAGGCGAAGTTCGTAAAGTTGAATCTGATTGTCGTGCGACACTAGGTGAAGTAGGCAATGCTGAGCATATGCTTCGTTCACTTGGTAAAGCAGGTGCAAATCGCTGGCGTGGTATTCGTCCGACAGTTCGTGGTGTTGCCATGAACCCGGTTGATCACCCACACGGTGGTGGTGAAGGTCGTACATCTGGTGGTCGTCATCCTGTGTCTCCATGGGGTAAGCCGACTAAAGGTGCTAAGACGCGTAAGAACAAGCGTACGGATAAATTTATAGTACGTCGTCGTACTAAGTAATATTGAGGAATAGCCATGCCACGCTCTCTCAAGAAGGGTCCTTTTATAGACCTACACTTGCTGAAGAAGGTAGAGAAAGCTTTGGAAAGCGGTGAAAAGAAGCCAATTAAAACTTGGAGCCGTCGTTCAATGATCATACCTAACATGATCGGATTGACCATTGCTGTCCATAATGGTCGCCAGCATGTACCAGTTTTCGTTTCTGACGAAATGATCGGTCACAAACTAGGTGAATTTGCACCAACTCGCACTTACCGTGGCCATGCTGCGGATAAGAAAGCGAAGAAACGTTAAGAGGGGAAGATAAATGCAAGCATTAGCTAAACATAAATTCGCCTCTGGTTCGGCGCAAAAAGCACGTCTAGTTGCAGATCAGATCCGCGGGTTACCTGTCGATCGCGCACTAGAAATCCTGGCGTACAGCCCGAAAAAAGCGGCTGTATTAGTTAAGAAAGTACTTGAGTCTGCTATTGCTAACGCAGAGCATAACGAAGGTGCTGACATTGATGAGCTACGTGTAACAACGATTTTTGTGGACGATGGTCCAACAATGAAACGTATTATGCCACGTGCTAAAGGACGCGCAGACCGCATCCTTAAGCGTACAAGCCACATCACTGTTGTGGTTTCAGATAGCTAGGAGATATAAGTAATGGGACAAAAAGTTCATCCTACTGGTATTCGCCTAGGTATATCTAAACCTTGGGTTTCTACCTGGTACGCGAATTCAAAAGATTTCTCTGCACAGCTTTTTGGCGATCACAAAGTACGTACATTCCTTACTAAGGAATTAAAAGCGGCTTCTGTGTCTAAAATCGTTATTGAGCGTCCAGCAAAATCTATCCGAGTAACTATTCACACGGCTCGTCCGGGTGTTGTTATCGGTAAAAAAGGCGAAGACGTAGAAAAATTACGTCAAGCGGTAACTAAAATCGCTGGTGTACCTGCTCAGATTAATATTTCTGAAGTACGTAAACCAGAACTAGATGCACAACTAGTAGCAGACGGCATTGCCTCTCAGCTAGAGCGTCGTGTTATGTTCCGTCGCGCTATGAAGCGTTCGGTACAAAATGCAATGCGCATCGGTTCTAAAGGGATTAAAGTTGAAGTTAGCGGTCGTCTTGGCGGCGCAGAAATCGCACGTTCAGAATGGTATCGTGAAGGTCGTGTACCTCTACATACTCTTCGTGCTGATATCGACTACGCAACTTCTGAAGCCTTAACCACTTACGGTATCATTGGTGTTAAAGTTTGGATCTTCAAAGGCGAAGTTATTGGTGGTTTACCACTAGTACAAGAGCAAGAGAAGCCAGCTAAACGCGCACCAAAGAAAGCCAAAAAAAGTGCTAAGTAGAGGTAGCGAGTAATGTTACAGCCAAAACGTACAAAATTCCGTAAAATGCATAAAGGCCGCAACCGTGGTCTAGCGCAAAACGGTAACAAAGTAAGCTTCGGTACTTTCGGTTTGAAAGCTACTGGTCGTGGCCGCATGACTGCTCGTCAAATCGAAGCAGCTCGTCGTGCTATGACGCGTCACGTGAAACGTCAAGGTAAAATCTGGATCCGTGTCTTCCCTGACAAGCCGATCACAGAAAAACCTCTTGAAGTTCGTATGGGTAAAGGTAAAGGTTCTGTTGAATATTGGGTTGCTGAAATTCAGCCTGGTAAAGTACTTTACGAAATGGAAGGTGTTTCAGAAGAGCTTGCTCGTGAAGCGTTTAACCTTGCTGCTCGTAAACTGCCATTCAAAACAACTTTCGTAACTCGGACGGTAATGTGATGAAAGCAAGCGAACTAAAAGATAAAAGCGTAGAAGAGCTAAATGCTGAACTTCTAGGTCTTCTTCGTGAGCAGTTTAACCTGCGCATGCAAGCAAGCACTGGTCAGTTAGCTCAGACACACACGCTAAGAACAGTACGTCGCGATATCGCGCGTGTAAAAACAATTATTAACCAGAAGGCAGGTCAATAATGAGCGATAAAATTCGTACTCTTCAAGGCCGTGTAATCAGCGACAAGATGGAAAAATCTTTCACTGTTGCTATCGCACGTTACGTGAAGCACCCAATCTATGGGAAATTCATCAAACGTACGACTAAGTTACACGTACATGACGAAAATAACACTGCAAAAGCGGGTGACGTAGTTACTATCCGTGAATGCGCTCCAATCTCTAAGAACAAATCTTGGACTTTGGTAGATGTTGTTGAACGTCCAAAACAAGCTTAATTTTTAATTAAGTCTGTTTTATGAAAAGCCCCGGCATTAGCTGGGGCTTTTTACGTTTAGAGCAGTTTTTAGCGGTAAGCTTTCAGCCTTTAGCTGGCAGAAGTAAATTATAGCGCCGTAGTTTGGGTTGAGTGTTACGAACCTAAGTGCAATAAAATATTATTATAAAATAGGCGTAAGAAAAGCCTTTGCAAGTGCAAAGGCATATGCTTTTCTGCGAAGCCCGAAGCCCGAAGCCCGAAGCCCGGAGCCCTTTTACCAAATCATTTCTACAAATTCAGGGTGGTCGATATACGGGTTACGATTTCCCTGAAATTCAAACGCTGCTTGATTGCGGTCTAATTCCATTTGGCTAACGGGGTCGTTGTTATGCCATTTTAATAACATAGCCACGACCCAATTTTCAAATACTTGGTTACTAGAGCCGTTAAGTACGGCATTACTAGCCGTGGTGTTATTTTGCCAAGAGCCGATTACGTTTTGGTAGCGTGTAGCCATGTAAAAATAAGCACGAGCAAAGTCACCTTTAAATTCATCAATAGGCTCAAATACAGTACCAGTGTAATTAATCGCACTACTTGCAGAACCTAATTGACTGCCATTGGTTGAAGTAAACGTAGCGCTGGCCACTTCACCGAACGGGAAGTTGCTACGCTTTGAATTTACATAGCCGTCAGTGGCGTAAATATGATGAACATCAGAGTTCATTGGTTCTATGGTGCCGCCAAACCAGCTTTTAGGAAATGAATGTTCACGGTTATAACAATCGGCTTCGCTATTGTAGGTACCGCACTGATCGCTTACAGCAGTATAAGTGTAGCTATCAACTCCATTTGGCTTTTCACTGTACATATCTAAAATACTATTATCATTTTCAAAGTATTTATCGCGTGCTGATGCGTCGTAAAAACTCCAAATAGCAGAATACCCTTGAGCGTTATGGTTATTAATAATGTTATAAAGCTCAGTTTTTAGCGTGTAGCCAGTTAAGCCTTGAGTTGTAACATAGTAGCCGGTTGGCGTCGGTGTTGGCTGGGTAGCACCTAATGAGAATGCGGTAGACTCACTTGCTTGAAAGCTTGATCCACTGGCAAGCAAATTGGCTTCATTATTCAAGGCGTAGCTGCCACTGCCAAATGAGCAACAAATACCATCGCCGTAGCTGTCGTTAATAGTAAATGTATAGTCGCCATTGGTTAAACATAATTGTTCGGTGTATTGAGTATTTGCGGCATAACCACTGCCGCTTGCAACCATACCAGCTTGGTTGTGTGTTATTTGCCAACTGGTTTCTTCGCCGTAGTTATCTGTAGTTAGGTTAAAAGTAAGGCTGTTATCTGCGCAGCTTGGAGAATCACTGCTGTCATTATTAGGTAAGAAGTTATCAACATAAACTAACTCACTACCATCAAAGCCGCTTGTATCGTAAAAGCGTAAACCGACATCAATCGTTTTACTACTATCAGCGGTATAGCTGTAAGTTATGGTTTGCCATTGATTGGTTTGTGCTGGATTTGAATAGCCTTTATAACCATCTATGAACAAACGGGCCTTAAGATGACCTTCGGTATGATACACATCCACTGAAAATTCATAAGTTTCACCCATTTCCACCGCGACTTGCTGTAAAAAGTCAGTGTTACTTTGTGTGCCAGTATTTACGCTAATCGCTGCTGCTTGTAAGCCTGTACTCACGACTGCGCTGTTGGCAGATACGTTAATACCGCTATCAATCACCGTCCATGCTTGTGGGGTGTTGCCTGTCCATTGTTCAAAGTTGCCATTAACCACATTAGCCATCGCAGGCAAAGAGCTCAATAACAACGCGCTCAAAAGTAATTTGTTTTTATATATGCCGTGTAACATAGGTGTTCCTATTTTATAGTTTTAAGCAATATACATTAGATCATAAAGGTTACAAAATTGTTAAATTAGAATTTCATAAAAGGCAATAAAAACCCTTTAGGTTAATTTCACTGGTTTTTAACTAGATTAATAACTAAATGGAATATCAAAGCAGATTCTATTCTTTTTTTATCTATGCTTAGACGGCTATCCTGCATACTCAATTAACCTCAACAGAACCTTCTGAATGAGGTGGCACTCATTTTAAACAATGTGAACAAGCATTGTGTTTAACGTTCAGGGTTATGAGGAAAAATTCATGTTGTTAGGTCAACTCAATGCGCTAGCAAGTCCGCTTTCGCAAGAGCAAGTACAAAAGCTACAAGGTTTAGTGGCTGAGCTTAATCCAATTCAGCAAGCGTGGGTTAGCGGCTATTTGGCTGCTAATGCTAATTCAGCAGCGCTAGGTGCGCCAATTGCAGGTACACCAGCAACCTCTGAGGCAGCAGTACTTACTATTTTGTATGGTTCACAAACAGGTAACGCTAAAGCGGTGGCGACTAAGCTTAAAGAGCAAGCTGAATCTCGTGGGTTAGCTGCAAAGCTGGTTAGCATGTCAGATTACAAGCCAACCGCATTGAAAAAAGAAAAGTTTTTAACCGTTGTTGTATCAACTTATGGTGAAGGTGAGCCACCTGAAGATGCCGAAACACTGTACGAATTTTTAATTACCAAAAAAGCGCCAAAGCTTGATGGCGTTAAAGTCGCGGTATTAGGTTTAGGTGATTCTAGCTATGAATTTTTCTGTCAAACCGCTAAAGACTTTGAAGAGCGTTTAACTAAACTCGGTGCAGAGGTTATTTATCAACGTGCCGACCTAGACGTTGATTACGATGATGAAGCCGCCACTTGGATTGAGGGCGCGTTAAATGCGTTTGAACCAGATTTAAAAGCTCAGCAAGATGCCACAGGCGGCCAAGTTGTATCAATGCCATTTGGCACGCCCACGACAGCGGCTAGCCAATACACTAAGCAAAACCCGTTTGCGGCAGAGCTAAGCTTAGTGCAAAAAATTACCGGTCATGACTCAACCAAAGATGTACGCCATGTTGAAATTTCACTTGAAGGCTCTGACATTACCTATACGCCGGGTGACTCGTTAGGCATTTACTTTTTAAATGATGAAGCCCGTGTAGATGAGCTACTAGCGCAAACGCAAATTGATCCAACTAGCCGCGTTAAACTTGGCGATGAAGAACTTAGCGTGCGTGATGCCTTAATTGAAAAACTAGAGCTGACACAATCGTACCCTGGTTTTGTCGAAAAATATGCCACGGCTACAGGCACGCCTGAACTTCTTAAGCTTGTGGAAGATAAAGCCGCAATGCGCGAATATATTGAGCCTCGCCAAATTTTTGATGTGGTTGCACAAAACCCAGCTAAATTAGAGGCGCAAACACTGGTTGATTGCCTACGTAAACTGCAAGCGCGCTTATATTCAATTGCTTCTAGCCAAAGCGAGGTTGAGGACGAAGTGCATTTAACTATTGCATTGGTTGAGTTTGAAGCGTTTGGCACAGAGCATTTAGGTGGCTGTTCAGGCTATTTAGCACGCCGTGCGCAAGAAGGCTGTAAAGTAAAAGTATTTAGTGAACATAACGACAACTTCCGCTTACCAGTAAATGATGACACACCGATTATCATGGTAGGGCCAGGTACAGGTATTGCACCGTTCCGTGCTTTTTTACAAGAACGTGATGCGCGAGAGGCTACGGGTAAAAACTGGCTGTTTTTTGGTAACCCACACTTTACCCAAGACTTTTTATACCAAGTAGAAATTCAAGGTTACTTAAAATCAGGCTTATTGAGTAAAGTAGATGTGGCGTTTAGCCGTGAGCAAGCAGAAAAAGTTTACGTGCAAGACAAGTTACGTAAAAACTCAAAAGAAGTATTTGACTGGTTAGAAGCGGGTGCTCATTTTTATGTGTGTGGCGATGCAAACCGTATGGCTAAAGATGTACACAATGCCTTAATTGATATCATCACAGAAAATACCGGCAAAAGTAATGAAGAAGCCGATCAATACTTAAAAGATTTGCGTAGCGCAAATCGCTATCAGAAAGACGTGTATTAAGTGCACGTTGTTTATTTTATTAAAAGCTAACAGCCGTCACTGTAACAAATTTAGGATTTAAAATGAGCGAACAAGATAAAACCGTAAAGCTTTCTGATAACGAACGTTTAAAAAGAGAAAGTAACTTTTTACGCGGCACTATAGCGCAAGATTTAAAAGATGAAATTACCGGTGGTTTTACTGCCGATAATTTCCAGTTAATTCGTTTTCATGGCATGTACCAGCAAGATGACCGCGATATTCGTCCTGAGCGTGCTAAGCAAAAGCTAGAACCACTACATAATGTCATGCTGCGTGCGCGTATGCCTGGCGGCATTATTAAGCCCGAGCAATGGTTAGCAATTGATAAGTTTGCTGGGGAGAAAACCAGCTATGGCAGTATTCGTTTAACTACGCGCCAAACATTTCAGTTTCATGGTGTATTAAAACCTGAAATTAAAGGTATGCACCAATTACTTAATAGCGTGGGTATTGATTCTATTGCAACTGCCGGTGACGTGAACCGAAATGTACTTTGTACCACTAACCCTGTTGAGTCTGAGTTACACCAGGAGGCGTATGAGTGGGCGGCAAAGATTTCTGAACACTTATTACCTAAAACCAAAGCGTATGCAGAGATTTGGCTCAATGGCGAAAAAAGCGAAACCACAGAAGAGCCAATTTTAGGCTCAACTTATTTACCGCGTAAGTTTAAAACCACTGTAACAATTCCACCAAATAATGAAGTGGATGTTCATGCAAACGACTTAAACTTTGTGGCGATTGCTGATAACGGTAAATTAGTTGGTTTTAACGTGCTAGTAGGGGGTGGCCTTGCCATGACCCATGGTGATACTGCAACGTATCCACGAAAAGCCGATGATTTTGGTTTTATTGCCCTTGAAGATACCCTAAAAATTGCTGAGCACGTGGTATCTGTTCAGCGTGATTGGGGTAATCGTTCTAACCGTAAAAACGCAAAAACTAAATACACACTTGACCGTGTTGGGTCTGGTGTATTTAAAGCAGAAGTTGAAAAACGTGCAGGCGTGAGTTTTGCACCAAGCCGCCCTTATGAGTTTACTCATCGAGGGGATCGTATTGGCTGGGTTGAAGGCATTGACGGTAAACATCACTTAACGCTCTTTATTCAAAGTGGTCGTATTTTAGATTACCCCAATAAGCCACTGAAAACAGGGTGTCGTAAGATTGCAGAAATCCATCAAGGTGACTTTCGCATGACCGCCAATCAAAACTTAATTATTGCCGGTGTGCCTGCGGATCAAAAAGCAATCATTGAAAAAATAGCGCGTGAACACGGTTTGATTGATGACAAAGACACTGAGCAACGTAAAAACTCAATGGCGTGTGTGTCACTGCCCACTTGTCCTTTAGCGATGGCTGAAGCCGAGCGTTACTTACCGAGTTTAATTGAAAAAATAGAAGGCTTATTGGCTAAGCATGGAGTACCAAATGACAGCATTATTATGCGTGTGGTTGGTTGCCCTAACGGCTGTGGTCGTGCCATGCTAGCTGAAGCTGGATTAGTAGGTAAAGGCCCAGGTAAGTACAATGTTTACCTTGGCGGGAATACGGAGGGTACGCGTATCCCTAAGCTTTATCTTGAAAATGTGGGCGAAGAAGTTTACCTAGAGGCATTTGATAAGCTGATTGGGCAATGGGTTAGTGAGCGCAATGAAGGCGAATGCTTTGGTGATTTTGTTATTCGCAAGGGTATTGTTGCAGAAGTAAAAGTATCTGTTACCGATTTTTACGCATAATTTAAAAGCAGCGCACCGCGCTGGTGAGGTTTAAAATTGACCATGAGTGAATTTAAAAACATATTACAGCTAGATAAGCAAAGCCAACAGGCTATGTTAGCTGATGCGAACGGTTTGCTGGCTAACATGAGTGCTGAGCAGCGCGTTGCATGGGCGTTAGAGCACTTGCCTGACACCGCGTTTTTATCATCGAGTTTTGGTATTCAAGCAGCGGTAATGTTGCATTTAATGACATCACAGCGCCCCGATATACCTGTTGTATTAACAGACACGGGTTATCTATTTCCAGAAACCTATCAGTTTATCGATCAGATGAGCGAGCGTTTATCACTTAATTTAAAAGTGTATAAAGCGCAGTTGAGCCCTGCATGGCAAGAGGCTAAATTTGGAAAACTATGGGAGCTAGGTGAAGAAGGTATTAAGCAATACAACCAGCTCAATAAAGTAGAGCCAATGACGCGTGCTTTAAAAGAGCTTAACGCGAGCACCTGGTTTAGTGGCTTGCGTCGAGATCAATCGTCGAGCCGTGCTGAAAAACAAGTTTTAGAAATCAGCCGAGGTACAGTAAAAGTGTACCCTATTATTGAGTGGAATAATCGTGATGTGTACCAATACCTCACTAAACATGATCTGCCATACCACCCATTATGGGAGCAAGGTTATGTGTCTATGGGTGATGTACACACTACGCGTAAATTAGAGCCAGGAATGAGCGAAGAAGAAACCCGCTTTTTTGGGCTGAACCGTGAGTGTGGCTTGCATATTGATGGTGATGGAATTTAATTACCTTATTATTCAAAGCTATAAATTTAAAAACGCAGCTAAAGCTGCGTTTTTATTTTGTGGAAAATAATTGCCTGACTGCTGTTTTTTTATTATATTAATGATAATAAAGGATTAAATTTACAGCAGGAACGCTATGAAATACTTTACCTACTTAGCAATATCAGTAATGGTCATTGCTCTTATCTCTTTGTTTTATCTTAAAAAGCCAAATGGGCAACCTTGGCTCACCAGCTCATTGATTAAAAATGAATCTTTTTCTATTAAAGATAAAGTGGTAGCGCTTTCATCTAATACATTCGAACAGCTCACACTTGAGCTTAAAAAAGTAGGAGATAAAATCACATCGTCACCGTTAGCATCTGACTCTCAAAGTAAAATTTATAAGTGGCAAGATGAGCAAGGGCAGTGGCATTTCTCCGATGTGCCAAATAAAAATGGCAAGAGTATTGAAGTGCATCTTGATCCCGCAGATATTAATGTTGTGGTAGCCGAAGATACAGCTATATTAAGTGGCAGTGCTAAATCTGCGGCAAAACCTTTTCCTCAGCGAGCGCCTGAAATATACAACAGTGAGTCAATCAATAAGTTGTTTGAAGATGCTGAAAAAGCCAAAAAGAGAATTGAGCAACGCAGTAAAGAAGTCGAAAGTTTCAGCGGCTTTTAGCTCTAGACGGTTACTGCGATTTCAAGTAGCGCTTTTCTGCTTCCATTAATAATATGGTTAAATAAATTTTAGTTGGCAGTGATAAAAACACACCAATTGCAATGCACGCTGCTGCAGTAATAATGCCTTTAATACCGTACTGGCTGGTAAAGTAGCTCGATACAATTAATATATGGCCTGTCACAATCAGGCATAACCCAAGCAAAATAGATGTTTTAAGTAGTCTTATCATTACTATTGAAGACATGGCGACCTCTGCGCAGCGTGTCTTCTTAGTGTATGGTATCTTGATAGAGCAACATTGATTTAGCGCAAGGGTGTATCAATATTTACTCTATAGCGAATGTAAAAAAGCCCAGCTCATTGCTGAGCTGGGCTTTTAAGCTACTACTGTTTAATGGCTAGTTAGTCGAGCATATTGCGTAATACGTACTGTAAAATCCCGCCATGTTTGTAGTAATCCCACTCTTTAGGGGTATCAATACGCACATCGGCACTAAAACTAACTTGTTTACCTTCACTGTTAGTGGCAATGACACTGACTTCGTCGGTTTTGTCGTATAAACCTTGAATATCAAATTGTTCTTGCCCCGTTAAGCCCAATGATTCATGGCTTTCACCCTCTTTAAATTGTAAAGGTAATACGCCCATACCAATCAGGTTCGAGCGGTGAATACGCTCATAGCTTTGTGCTATCACAGCTTTAATACCGAGTAGTAATGAGCCTTTTGCAGCCCAATCTCGTGAGGAGCCGGTACCATATTCTTTACCTGCTAGAACCACTAATGGTGTTCCACTCTCTTGATATGCCATTGCCGCATCATAAATACTCTCTAGCTTATCGTCAGGTTGAGTGCGAGTGACACCGCCCTCAGTACCGGGGGCGAGTAAGTTTTTAAGGCGCACATTAGCAAATGTACCACGCATCATCACTTCGTGATTACCACGGCGAGAACCATAAGAATTAAACTGTGCTTTTTCTACCCCATTTTCTTGTAGATAAAGTCCTGCGGGTGCCTCCGCTTTAATCGCACCTGCTGGTGAAATATGATCGGTAGTCACTGAATCGCCTAGTTTAGCTAGACAGCGCGCACCTTCTATTTTTGGGATCCCCGGCGGTTCAACACTCATACCATCAAAGAATGGCGCTTTTTTGATATAAGTCGAGGCAGCATCCCAATCGTAAAGCTTACCATCAGGTATTTGAATTTTTTGCCAGCGACTGTCGCCATCGTAAACATTGGCGTAGCTTTTTTCGAACATTTCTTTAGTTACCGTATTTTTTACAAGCTCACTCACTTCTTTAACGCTTGGCCAAATATTTTTAAGGTATATATCGTTACCATGCTTATCTTGCGCAAGTGGTTCGTTGTATACATCAATATCGGTTCTACCTGCTATAGCATAAGCTACTACAAGTGGTGGCGACGCGAGGAAGTTCATTTTAACGTCTTGGTGAATACGCCCTTCAAAGTTACGGTTACCCGACAAAATAGAGCTTACAATTAGTTTATGTTTTTGAATAGCTTCTGAAATTTCATCCGCTAATGGGCCTGAGTTACCGATACAGGTGGTACAGCCATAACCAACTAAGTTAAAACCAAGCGCATCAAGATCATCCATTAACCCTGCTTTTTCAAGGTAATCGGTAACCACCTGCGAACCTGGTGCTAAAGACGTTTTAACCCAAGGTTTTACATTAATACCTAATTGACATGCTTTTTGAGCCACTAATCCTGCCGCTAAAATTACGCTTGGATTAGAGGTATTAGTACAGCTTGTTATTGCAGCAATGACGCAGGCGCCATCGTTTAATTCAAACTCTTGGCCATTAAAGTTAACTTTTGCTGCGCCCATAAACTGCGCTTCATCAGTGGGTTCGTCAGGATTGGTAGTAGGGCCTTCACTTTCAATACGCGCTTGCTCTTCATCGCTTTTATCTCGACGTGCCATACGTTCGTCTTGGAAGTCTTTTAAGTGTTGACCAATAACATCACCGGCTTTATCCAGTGTGATTCTGTCTTGTGGACGTTTCGGGCCAGCAAGACTTGGTACTACATCATCTAAAGTTAGTTCTAGCTTATCAGTATAATGTGCTTCATCGCCATCATTACGCCATAAACCTTGATGTTTTGCGTAATCTTCAATCAGTTTAAGCTGCTTTTCATCGCGATTAGTTAAGCGTAAGTAATTAATCGTTTCATCATCAATAGGGAAAATACCACAGGTTGCGCCATATTCCGGTGCCATGTTGGCAATAGTCGCTCTGTCGGCCAGTGGTAAGTCGGCAAGCCCGTCACCATAAAACTCAACAAACTTACCTACCACACCGTGGTTACGCAGCATTTCAGTAACAGTAAGTACTAAATCGGTTGCTGTAGTGCCCTCAGGTAAGCGACCATTTAATTTAACACCCACAACCTGTGGAATAAGCAAGCTAATAGGTTGGCCAAGCATTGCGGCTTCGGCTTCAATACCGCCTACACCCCAACCGAGTACGCCTAAGCCGTTGATCATGGTTGTGTGAGAATCAGTACCAACCAGTGTATCTGGATAAGCTAACGATTTACCGTTTTTTGTATCATTAAATACTACGCGGGCTAAATACTCTAAATTTACTTGATGGACAATACCTGTGGCTGGTGGCACCACTTTTAAATTATCAAATGCAGTTTGACCCCAACGTAAAAATTCGTATCGCTCTTTATTACGTTCATATTCTAGTTTTGAATTTAAGTCGAATGAGCCATCTTTACCGTAACCATCCACTTGTACTGAGTGATCTATCACCAGTTCAGCCGGAGAAAGCGGATTTATTTTTGCAGGATCGCCACCAAGTTTTTCCATCGCATCACGCATGGCGGCTAAGTCAACAATAGCAGGGACACCGGTAAAATCTTGCATTACTACGCGGGCAGGGGTGAAGGCTACTTCGGCCGAGGGCTTAGCCTTTGGATCCCAATCTAGTAGTGCCTGAATATCTTGCTCTTTAATATTCACACCATCTTCATTACGCAATAAATTTTCTAGTAATATTTTTAACGAAAAAGGCAGGCGTTTGGCTTTATCGCCAAGTCCCATGAGCGAGTTAATATGATATTGCTCGCCATTGATAGTAAGCTGTTGTTGGGTGTCGAAACTATTTTTCATTATTTGTCCCTTCAATAAATTAGATTGATATTCTTGAAAAAGTGACCTCTGTAGTAGTTTGCAAACTGTGTACCATGATAAAAAAATACTATGCAGTGTAATTTTTTTGACTGTTATATAAATAGAGATGAAGGCCAAAAGTTAAAATTCAAGGGATGCTCTGAGTAATAATTGGCCACAAAACTAAACTCAAAAAAGTGTTATTTAAAGTAGTCCTGTTGTTTTAAGTGGAAACTTAAATACACCAATGCAATCGCAATTAAGGTCACTGCAATAGGCATAAAAATAGCGCTAACGCCAAACAAGCTGATGCTATTAATAATCATAAAATTATAGTATTGCTGAGCTAAAACCGCTGCCAAAGAGATTATTAATGTTAATGTGGCTAGTGACTTTTTGAATAATAAAAGTACGCACCCTAATGCGCCGCCAAATACTGCAATAGCAAACGCTAAAGTAGCCCATAGGGGTTGGCTGTTATAAGCAAGTTGTTGTTCTTGTGGGAGTTTACTTACCATTTCGGGTGTTAATAATAGCTGCATGATAAATGCAAAAACACCTAATATATTCCATAACAGGGCGGTGATGAGTACGGGTTTTATCCAGCGGTTTGCAGTGTTTTCTGACATGTAAGCATCGATTTTTTATTATTGATATTCTATTAAAGAATAAAAAAGCCAGTGATGCAAACTGGCTTTTAATAACACATATGACGTAAGCGAATGTTAGCCAAACGAAATAGGACGACGACCCGTTTTTTCATCCACTTTAGGTTTTTTAGTACGTTTGCGCTTATTTTTAGCCGGCTCTGTTGTTGCTACGGGCGCGGCTTTTTCTGCTGTAACTGTTTCATCAATAACAGGACGCTCTGCAGGAGTTGCATCTTCACTTAGCGTCAGTTGGAACAACTCGCCATCAAATGTAAGAACATCGCCACTGTATAATTTTTTCCGTTTAATTGTACAAATTTCATGGTTAACACCTACATAGCCACCGCTAATTAGATTTTTTGCTTGGCCACCACCTTCAACTAGATCTAATACTTTTAATAATTTACAAAGCTCTATAGGCTCTTCTTCTAATTCAATTTCTATATATTCTTTGTTCATCATGTTTCTCTGTGGGGGTGGCATTAGCTGTAGTATAAAGGCTAGCTGGTTATTTTGCACCAAAGTGCGTTTGTTAGATGCGATGATTGTGCATTTTTTATGAAACTTTTTACCTCTTTCATTTGTCTTTAAAAAAACTGAAGTAATTCAAGACTACACTTCGCGTGAAAAAAATTACACATTGGCGCGCTTATTGCCAATATCTGTCGTAAAAAGAGATTGAATATAAACAGTGGAGTAAAACATGGGCATAAGATTAGCGATGAAAAAAGAGCTAATGGGCTTAGACAATTCAGATATGTTAACTGCTGATGATGTTAGAAAGCATTTGGCTCAGCAGGTACAAGAAGACACTGAACGTGGTTTTTCAGTTATCTCCAAGTTTAATGACACCCATAGTCAGTTAGTCAGCGGGCTTAAAACCAAACAAAGCGAGCTGGTATTTGAACGACATCGTTTATTTAATGAAGTACTTTATAATCGCCAGAGTGTTGATGCATGGTTAAATAACCAAATAAATTAAATTGCCATTTTAAATCACCCCTTATAGACTACACTTGTAATCGATTGGGGGTGATAATGAAAAATGGAATTTTAATATGTGTATTGGTGTTTTTATTAGCTGCGTGCCAGCGACCTACTGTTTATGTTTTTATTGAAAACTTGCAAGGTGAACAGCGCAACCAGCTAGATGCTGCACTAAATGCACAAACTCTTCCCTATGAATATGTAGAACTAGCAATCCCATCAGATTTTGGTGAGGCCACATTACTACTCTCAAGCGATAAAATTTACCCCAAAGAGACGGAGCAACTTGCAGCTATAATGCAAGAGCTAGGGTACGCGCCACAAGTTAATTATACAAGTCGTTCAAATCATTTTTATGGTGATGGCAATATAGGCTTTTATTTAAAAAATGCTGATGCCAATAGAAATTTTGTTATGCCTAAACAGCTGAGAACAACTCATTGCAGCGAAGATAAATACAATGATTTAGCAGTCAAATTTGCAAATGAAGCTGTTGAGTTTACATTACCAAGTGGCGCAATCGTGAGGCTAAACTGGGAATATTTATATGGTTATGTTGTTGTTTATTTTAAAGACTATTCGCAAACATACAGTCATTCGCAGCCGCTTGTAAATACCCCCTTTGGCGCCAAGCCGTCAGATACCTACACATATACCGCAAGCGTTAACACCCCTGGTTGGCTTGATTGCTCACTACAAATTGTTTATATGGACTGATTTAACCGTGGGTTTCTATATGTTCGCTTAGTTTAGCTATGCGCAGGCTCATTCCTTCAATAATACGGTCTTTAATTTTTTCGCGTATAACATTAGGTAGGCGGGTAAGGGCATCGGCAGTAATAGCCAGTACGATGGCATTTTCTTTGGCGCGTGCATTAATGCTGCGCTCTCGGTTATTAATAAACGCGCCCTCACCAATAAATTCACCAGGCTCTATACTACCCAGTTCCAGTAGGTGACTATGCTTAAACACCATCAAAGAGCCACTGAGGACAATAAAAAGTCGCTTGTCATTATCAAACTCTTTAAATAAAAACTGATTTTTACTTACTAAGTATAATAATCCAAACGACTCTAAAAGAATTTGACGTTCATTAAGCGTGAACTCTTTAAAGAATTCTAAGCGATTTATAATTTCCATTTGCTTAAACAAAGGGATGTTTTCAATTAACTTCATCAATAACCTAGGGCGCTAGCCTTATAAAATATCAGCTAATATTGCGCTCTTTTAATTTACGGGTCAACGTATTGCGACCCCAACCAATTTTTACCGCGGCTTCTTGCTTATGGCCTGAACAATTAGCGAGTGCTGTTTTTATTAAGCGGGTTTCCAGCTGGGCTTGAATATCCGGCCAAATATTTTCTTTACCTTGTTTAAACTCTTGATTAAGCCATTGCTGAAATGAATCTAGCCAATCGCCTTCTTGAGTTGCGGCGGCATTATCAATAATTTCAGGGGGTAAATCTTGCTCACCAATCAGCTCCCCAGGTGCCATTACGGTTAACCATCGACAGGTGTTTTCAAGCTGGCGAACATTTCCTGGCCAATTAAATAAACACAGTTGTTTAATCGCTTTAGGGCTAAGTACTTTACTATCTACTTGCAGGTCTTTTGCACTTTTATGTAAAAAGTGTAGCGCTAAGCGTTCTATGTCTTCGGGGCGCTCGCGTAGAGCCGGCAAGCGTAAGCGAACCACGTTTAAACGATGAAATAAGTCATCTCTAAACTTACCTTGTTTTACCAGCTCTTCTAAATTTTGGTGAGTGGCAGCAATGATGCGCACATCCACTTTTATACTTTGATGGCCGCCAACGCGGTAAAACTCGCCATCGGCTAATACGCGTAACAAGCGGGTTTGTACATCAAGTGGCATATCACCTATTTCATCCAAAAATAAGGTACCGCCATTGGCTTGTTCAAAGCGCCCTTTACGCACGCTATCGGCCCCCGTAAAAGCGCCTTTTTCATGGCCAAATAATTCAGACTCAACTAACTCTTTAGGAATAGCGGCCATATTAAGAGCAATAAATTGGTTTTCTTTACGCGGGCTGTGATTGTGCAAGGCGCTGGCAACCAACTCTTTACCGGTACCTGATTCACCATTGATGAGTACGCTCATACTGGATGCTGAGAGTTTGCCTATAGCACGAAACACTTCCTGCATAGCAGGGGCTTCGCCAATAATATGAGCGCTTTTGGGTGGCGCGCTTTTTCGTTTGGTTTTTTTGGTCGAATTAGCACGATAGGCGCTTTCCACTAGCGCAACGGCTTCATTTAAATCAAACGGTTTAGCTAAGTACTCAAACGCACCTTTTTGAAAAGCATTAACCGCTGAGTCTAAATCAGAGTGTGCGGTCATAATAATAACGGGTAGGCCAGGGGTTTGCTCAGCTATCAGCTCAAGTAACGCCATCCCGTCCATCCCCGGCATTCTTACATCTGAAATTAACACACTGGGTTGACTAAATTTTAGTGCATTAAGAACGTTTTGCGCATCTGCAAAGCTTTCTACTTCAAACCCTGCGCGAGTCAGTGCTTTTTCTAGTACAAAGCGAATTGAGGCATCATCATCTACAAGCCAAGCTGTTTTCATGCAAACTCCAAAGTATTAATCTGTAAATGGCAGATAAATATTAAATTCAGTATGTCCTGGCCAACTATCGCATTCGATATAGCCATCATGTTGATCAATCAAGGTTTGCGCTATAGATAATCCAAGTCCCGAGCCACCTTCTTTATTAGTGGTCATAGGGTAAAATAAGGTGTCGCGTAAATTAGCATCAATACCTGGGCCGTTATCCATTACTTGAATAAGCAATGCCTTTTTAGGGGCTTTTCCCGGGCGACGATGCTGATAATTAATCCGTGTTTTTATTTTTATTTCGCCACCATCCACCAATGCCTGTTGCGCATTACGCACAATATTAAGCACCACTTGTTGAACCTTGCTCTGATCAATATAGACATCAGGAATACTCGGGTCGTAGTCTTTAACTAACCGAATATCGCGGTTGTTATCTAACGTACTGAGTTTAACAACCGACTCTAATGTTTGATGTATATTGCCATACGATTTTTGCGGTAGTTGGTTAGGCCCAAGGAGTCTATCAACTAATTCACGCAACCGATCGGCTTGTTCAATTATCAGTTCTGCACATTGATCTCTTTCTTGTTGATCACCCTCATACTGCAATAATTGCGCCGCCCCGCGAATTCCACCCAGCGGGTTTTTAATTTCATGGGCTAAACCGCGAATTAAGTTACGTGCAGCTTGGTATTGATGCATTTGATTTGAGACTTGGTCATGTTTTATTTCGTCATCGGTTTGTCGACATTCAAATAAAATATAATAGGTGTCGTTATGTTTTATTCGCCGAGTACTCACCGCTAATTTTGCATGGCGAGAATCGATAAACACCACGTCAGCCCTGTGCTGGTGGCAGTCTACACCATCAACTAACGAGTACTGTGCAATGCGTTTTAAGTCGATAGAATGGTAGTTAAATAAATCGTCGAATGCTTGTCCTAGCAAACGTTTTTCGCCTAAGCCAAGTAATTCACTGGCACTGGTGTTAGCGTAAATAAGCTGAAAGCTTTCATCAAGTAACATCAGGGCGGTTGTTTGGTTTTGCCAAATTATATTCAGTAGCTCTGGGCTAAAATGTGTTTTATTAATCATCATTGCACCATTTTAGTGCGCCTGGGAAGGTAGGCAAGGTTTTTAGAAAATATACGCTAAACACGCGTACTTAATTGTAATTATCGACCTATGTTAAGGCCTTTACGGTGCATAAAAAATACACTGTCAGGACTGGTTGCAATTACCTGATTTTGTTTATTATAAAGTTTAACTTGCAGTGTGTGTTGGCCTCGCTCCACATCTCTTAACGCCAGTGTAGTGGTGTCACTAGGTTCACCAATGGCAACGCCATTTAAAAATAAACCAATGGTAAATCCAGCTTCAAATCGAGGGGCAATACGGGTAGAGACATACACAGAGCCGGTGTTTTCCCTGATAGTTTGGTTTGGTTCAGGCGATGAAATACTAATACTAAACTTTACTGCTGTTTTAGTAGGAGCAGTATCAAGAATATCGGTGTTTGTAGCGGGCATGCTGAGATGTTGGCTCGTGAGTTTAACCTCTTTAGCGCCAGGCTGAGGAGTATCTGAAAAAACCAACACCCCATTTTTGTCTTTCCATGCGTAAATTTTTTTATCGCTCGCATGGCTATTAAGGCTTAACATTAAAGCTATTAATAGCAACAAAATCTTACCTACCATCCAGCTATCCTGCATTGTTTAAACTAACTTCACTTTAGTGTAGAACCGTTAAATTTACCATAAAAAAAGCCCGCAAAGCGGGCTTAAAACACACATTATTTATCGGTTAATAAATTAACAGCTGTAGTACATTTCGAACTCAACAGGGTGAGTTGTCATGTTAAGTTTTTCAACTTCTTTTGACTTAAGTGCGATGTAAGCATCGATTAGGTCATTGGTGAATACACCACCTTGGTTTAAGAATTCACGGTCTGAATCAAGTGCAGCTAGTGCTTCATCTAATGATGAGGCTACTGTTGGAATTTCTGCCGCTTCTTCAGCTGGTAAGTCGTATAAATCCTTGTCCATAGCATCGCCAGGGTGGATCTTGTTTTTAATTCCGTCAAGGCCAGCCATAAGCATTGCTGAGAAAGCAAGGTATGGGTTAGCTGTTGGATCTGGGAAGCGTACTTCGATACGACGACCTTTTGCAGATGGCACAACTGGAATACGGATTGACGCCGAACGGTTACGAGCCGAGTATGCAAGCATTACCGGAGCTTCAAAACCAGGTACTAAACGTTTGTACGAGTTAGTTGACGCGTTAGCAAAAGCGTTGATCGCTTTAGCATGTTTGATGATACCGCCAATGTAGTAAAGTGCATCTTCAGAAAGTCCGCCGTATTTATCACCTGCGAATAAGTTTACGCCATCTTTTGCTAAAGACTGGTGACAGTGCATACCAGAACCGTTATCACCAACAACCGGCTTAGGCATAAATGTTGCCGTTTTACCGTAAAGGTGAGCCATGTTGTGGATAACATATTTCATTTCTTGGATTTCATCGGCCTTTAACACCATAGTATTAAAACGCGTTGCGATCTCGTTTTGACCGGCAGTCGCCACTTCGTGGTGATGCGCTTCAACAACTTGACCCATTTCTTCTAAAACTAGGCACGTTGCAGAACGCCAATCTTGGAAATCATCAACAGGTGCAACTGGGAAGTAACCGCCTTTAACACCTGGGCGATGGCCTGTATTGCCATCTGCATATTCTTTATCTGAGTTCCAAGCTGCTTGCTTAGAATCAATTTTATACATTGAACCTGACATGTCAGATTTGTATTTAACATCGTCAAATACGAAAAACTCTGGTTCTGGGCCAAATAAAACAGTGTCAGCAATACCCGTAGAGCGCATGTACTCTTCAGCGCGCTTAGCAACTGAGCGAGGGTCGCGTTCGTAACCTTGTAATGTAGAAGGTTCAACCACGTCACAACGAACGATTAGTGTTGTTTCTTCTGTGAAAGGGTCAAGTTTAATTGAATCTGCATCTGGTAGTAACACCATGTCTGATTCGTTGATGCCTTTCCAGCCAGCAATTGAAGAACCGTCAAACATCTTTCCATCTTCGAAAAAGTCTTCATCAACTTGATGATGAGGAATAGAAACATGTTGCTCTTTACCTTTTGTGTCAGTAAAGCGTAAATCAATGAACTTAACGTCATTTTCTTTAATAAAATCTAAAACCGATTGTGACATGTGTCCTCCAACTATTGGGTTTTATTATTGCTGCTTAGATACGTTGAATACTTATAAGCTGATTTTGTGCCACTATTATAATTATTTGTTTTTTATGTAAAAAAATATAAATAAAATAAAGGTGATATAGATTAAGCACCATCTTAGTGCGTAATTTTTCCAAAATGGTGCAATATTTACAAAGCAATAATTGCTTGTAAATTAATCACCTTAGACTAGCACAAAGAAAATGCAAAATACGCAGTAAAGTTGCTTTAAATTAACCCAAAACCATCTTTTTATATAAATATCTAAAAATTAATTATCATAATTAATTATTTTAAAACAATGGGTTAATTATTTTATTGAGAAAGTTTGAAATTTTATTTTGGATAAACTTTCATCCATTCCATTTATAGGGGATAATATGCGCCCTTTTAAATCCTATGCTGGGACATCTCGTGAAAGCGCAGGTGAGAACGTATAGCCCCTGCAGGATCAATGAGATTCAATTTCTCTGAGTGAATATATGAGCATCGAAAAGTTAAGAAATATAGCAATTATCGCCCACGTTGACCACGGTAAAACAACACTGGTTGATAAACTACTTGAGCAATCAGGTACATTAGAAACACGCGGCGGTAATGAAGAGCGCGTGATGGATTCAAACGACATTGAAAAAGAACGTGGTATTACCATTTTAGCGAAAAACACCGCTATCTCTTGGAATGATTACCATATCAATATCGTAGATACTCCTGGACACGCCGACTTCGGTGGTGAAGTTGAACGCGTACTTTCGATGGCTGACTCAGTATTACTACTTGTTGATGCTCAGGAAGGTCCAATGCCACAAACGCGTTTCGTAACGCAAAAGGCATTCGCGCAAGGCTTAAAGCCAATCGTTGTTATCAATAAAATTGATAAGCCAGGTGCTCGCCCTGATTGGGTTATGGATCAAATCTTTGATTTATTCGACAACCTAGGCGCAACTGATGAACAGTTAGACTTTAAAGTAATCTACGCATCAGCAATCAATGGTTGGGCTACATTAGATTTAGACGAAGCATCTGATAACATGGAACCTATGTTCAAGATGATCGTTGACGAAGTATCACCACCGGATGCAGATCCTGAAGGTGACTTCCAAATGCAGATTTCACAGCTTGATTACAACTCTTATAAAGGTGTAATTGGCATTGGTCGTATCAAACGCGGTTCAGTTGTACCTAACCAACAAGTTACGGTTATTAGCGCTGACGGGTCTAAACGTAACGGTAAAATTGGTTCAGTACAAAGCTACTTAGGTCTTGAGCGTATTGACACTGACAAAGCTTACGCTGGTAACATCGTAACGGTAACGGGTCTTGGCGAGCTTAAGATTTCAGATACGCTTTGTTGTCCTAACAACGTTGAAGCATTACCTCCACTAAGTGTTGATGAGCCAACAGTAACGATGACGTTCTCTGTAAATAACTCACCTTTCTGTGGTAAAGAAGGTAAGTTTGTAACATCACGTAATATCCGTGAGCGTTTAGACAAAGAATTAGTACACAACGTTGCACTTCGCGTTGCAGACACTGATAACCCAGATAGCTTCCGTGTATCGGGTCGTGGTGAATTACACTTAGGTATCTTAATCGAGAACATGCGTCGTGAAGGTTACGAGTTAGCGGTATCTCGTCCAGAAGTTATCTTACGTACTGTTGATGGTGTGTTAGAAGAACCGTATGAAACACTAACAATTGACTGTCAAGAAGAGCACCAGGGTTCTATCATGGAACAAATTGGTCTTCGTAAGGGTGAGCTTACTGATATGGCCCCAGATGGTAAAGGCCGTATGCGTTTGGACTTTATGATCCCAAGCCGTGGTTTAATCGGTTTCCAAACTGAGTTCATGACGTTAACATCGGGTTCTGGTTTACTTTACCATACGTTCGATCACTACGGTCCGCACAAAGGTGGCGAGCTAGGTGTTCGTAAGAACGGTGTAATGATTGCAAATGCAACAGGTAAAGCACTAACTAACGCATTATTTAACTTACAAGAGCGCGGCCGTTTATTCATCGGTCACGGTGTTGAAGTATACGAAGGTATGGTTATCGGTATTCATAGCCGTGATAACGACCTTACAGTTAATGCGCTTAAAGGTAAGCAACTTACTAACGTTCGTGCATCTGGTACCGATGAAGCACAAACACTAACACCAGCTCTTAACTATTCACTTGAGCAAGCGCTTGAGTTTATTGCTGATGATGAGTTAGTAGAAGTTACACCTGAGAACATTCGTATTCGTAAACGTCATTTAACTGAAAATGAGCGTAAACGTGCGGGTCGTGCGCCAAAGTCATAATCTATTAATTTAGAATCATGATTTTAAAAGCCGCTGTATTGCAAAATACAGCGGCTTTTTTGTGGATAATAGTTAGCCAGAGAAGAGCGTAAGTCCACAGGTTAAAGCATCGCAGTTGGTTCGATACTGTTAAACAGTTTTTAATATTGAACCTAAAAGAGGTATTAAGTTATTATCAAAGCTATATTTACTATGTGCGTGTGAGCTAGTGTGAATACCGAAAATGAAATTATGGCAAAACTAGAGATAGAACATATTGCTGAACTGCAAAAATATAAAGATGAATTTGAAACGTTAGGAAAAAATGATTGGGGCTTGAAAGATCTCATATCAATCTTTTTACCCTTTATTTTGTTATCAATTGCTAATAGCTTCTATGATATTGAAACTGAAATATTTCAAATAATATGTTTTATTTTCCTTGCTTCAGCTGTGGTGCAGGGAATGATTAGGGAGCAGACCAAAAAAAACAAATCGCAGAATTGATTTGCTTCTTAAAATTATTAATCATGAGCAAAAGGGTGGCTGAAATTAGCTTTATTAGGGCGCAGCGCTCTTTATATAAGGAAAAACGTGCTTGAGAATTAAATAATCTATATTGCAAAGTCTCTGTTTTTGTTAATAGGGTATTTTTGTTGGGTTTCGCTTAGCTCAACCCAACCTTCGTTATCAATTATTAGTTAGTGATTACTTACTTTCGGTAGCAAGGTGATTTTCCCAAATACATCTGCATCTATAAATCCACGGTTTCTGTCACCGTTCACTGGCTTTACTTCGTGTGAGCCCATAAAGTGCTCACGAACTTTACTGCCGTCGTTATCGCAATATGCGAGCATAAAGCCAATAACGTGTTTTTCAGTTAATTTAAGCGGAGTGTTTTGTGCGCCTTGTTGATAATCATTCGGGTAGAGTTTTATCGCCACTTCCCACGTGATGTTATAGGGCGCAGTGGTATTACGCTTCCAGCTACTAACTAAGTGGTCGGTATATAAATGCGCTTTTTTATCAGGGCCATAATCGGCTGCTTGGTTATCAAGACCAATGTGATAAGCAAACGCGGTATGATTAAACTGATGATTCCCGCCCGATGCGTCACTATCTATAAACACTTCTAAGGCATCATCATCCCAGTATTTATCAGTTGGATTTGGGTGAGTATCAATCAGCACATCGTCACTAATATCTGCTTGTAAATACAAGTAGTTTTCATCCCATAGAAGACGGTAGCGGCCTTTAAAATCGGCATCTGATGAGGGAAGTGCGCCATCCATTAGGTGCGGCATAGGATGCCATGTGGCGCTATCCCATGTACTTTCAGAGACACCATCAATAATAATAGCTGTTGATGTATAACTAACTTCAATAGCCATAAGTGGTTGGGTGAAAAGTAAACTAAAAGCGAGTAGTGTTTTTTTCATTAATAAGCTCATCAATTAAAGATGATTTAGCTTGGCTTAAATAGCAATTAAAAACAATCTCATAGTTGTATTTATTATATTAACTTATTGCCCCAGTTATGCTTGTTTTTAATGCCAACATTAATAAATGCGCGCTTTCACCCGACATTTTAAAAGGGTTAAAGTCAATGTTACCCGAGTATTTTAGATTAAGTAATTCGGTTAGCTGTGATTGCGGCACATAGCCCATTGACCATGTTTCAAACTCTCTTTCGGGAATTTGGGTATAGTTGAGCATAATTACATTGTGGTGGCGTTTGTCATTTAATATTTGTTGATAGGTATTATTAACAGCGGTTCTGGAGCCTTCAAGGCATTGTAAAAAGTACTCATTACTAAAACATAACATGCCGGTGACATTTGTTTTTACATTGTAGGTTCGCGCACTTTGTAAAATATTTTCTATATCTTCAGGCCCAAAACCACTACTTATTTTACTGGCGTAAATGAGTCGCACAAGAAACATAAAACCCCCTGACTGTTTAGTTAATTAAAGATAGTTCAGTGAGGGGGTTATTACTAATTATGTAAACGTATTTTGCGTAAATGACTAATTAAAGCTGGATGCTTTCACCTTCATTTAAAATATACAGAGGTATCTTCGAGTTCATTTTTTTATGCATATGCAATAAGCGCAGTAGTGCAGAGTGGCTGCTGTGATCGCCCATCTTCCAACTTGAGTTACCATAGCCCCACGGTATCATTACTTTACAGTTAAGCGCTTGTGCTGCGGTTAATGCATCCTCAGGAGTGGTATGTACATAACGGTACCAGTTGCCGTTCTCTTTATGGTAATAAGAGGCAATAGGCATTAAGCACACATCGATATCGCCATATTTTTGCTGTATATCGTTAAAGTGTTTTGAATAACCAGTGTCGCCTGCAAAAAATAAAGTGCTGCCACTTTGCTCAAGTAACCAGCCATTCCATAGGTCTTTATTGTTATCTTCATAAATAAAAGGCACTAAAACACGACTACTAAAATGATGCGCAGGTAGCGCATGAATGGTTAAATCATCAATTTTAGTTTTTGCATACCATGCCATTTCACTAATGTTAAAGCCACCTGTTGGAAAGTTATCAGCCATACCAAGGGGGGTTAGGTAGCGAGGCTGATTACCAATTTCTTCAATATCGGCTTTATTGAAATGATCGTAGTGAATGTGAGAATACATAACGGCGACTAAGTTTTTCAATTCATTGTCTGTGAGCCAGTCGCCAGGCTTGCGATAAAATCCTGAAGTAAGGCGAAAAGCTAAATCAATAGGCGAGTCAAATTGCTCTTTTACGGGATCAAACACAACTTGTTGGCCATTCGGGGTTTTGATCACAAAGCCTGCGTGTCCGAGCCAACGAATAGTAAAGCCCGCATTAACCTGCGGATTTTTTTGCTGACCTTGATATTGGCAGTTTTCAGCCTCTGTTTCACAAACTAAGTTATTGTTTTTTGGGTAGCAATCAGTTTCACAGCTAACAGGATAACTTTTTTTGCCTGGGTAGAGGTTGTGGTAGCGCCCAGCTTGCTCACCTTGTTGATGAAGTGGAATAACGGTATTAGGGCCAGCAATAACCTCAATATTATTCGCAGTGCTGCATGCAACGAGCACACTGGAGGCGATGATTAAGCTAAGTGTATGTATTTTCATAATTCATTTTTAGTTGTTATTTTTATCTTACTGAAAGTGTAACAAAAGCAGTTTGCTAAAAAAGGACAAAAAAGTAACAAAAAGTGTGTATAAAAAAGCCCGCTATTTTTAGCGGGCTCAGTTTAATAGGTTAAATATTTAGGATTTATTCATTTGCTCAATAAATTTATTTGAGTCTTCAATCGATTTGTTCATATCATTCATTAATAACTGAATATCGCGCTTTAAGTTAGTAAATTCACCTTTGATAGCCGCTACCGCTTGCGCATTTAAGTTATGCTTTAAGTACAATACGTTGTCTTTTAAAGATGATAATACCGGCTCCATTTTACTCTCGGCGCTGCGCATTGAGCGAAGTAACTGGTCGAATTGACGTTGTGTTGCTGCTAACTTTTTGCTGCTTTCACGCTTAAGTGAGGCACTTTTGTATTGCTCTAACTCATCATTCCACTCATCAAATAAAGCTTCTGCTACGTCTTCAACTTTATTAATATTACTTGATACTTCGTTTGCCGCTTGAAGGCTTGACTCGTAATCGTCATTAAGTTGATTGTAAGCATCTTGCAACTCACCGCCATCAAAATTAATGAGTGTAGTTAAACGCTCAAGTGCTGATTGAAATTCTTGTTGAGACTCTTGTTGTGAGTCTTTTGTTTCTTCAACGCGGTCAATCAAAATATCACGCTTATGAACACCTACTTTTTCCATTGCCGAATAATAAGCAGACTGACAACCAGAGAGCATCAGCATTAACGCAAGTATGGTTGTCCCTAAAAATGTTTGTTTTTTCATCTGAATTCTTATTTACGAGTGTTAATGCTGTAAATTATGGCCTTGATTGTTATTATAATCAAAAGCTCACCAACAAAGTTAATTGTATGAATGATAAGCTCTCCCATTATAAACAGCAAGTTAAGGCGTTTTTAAAACTGCAACCAGGCTGGTGGATGCAATATTTTAATCGCTGTATTGACGATCAAATAACCATTAATGCAGGGTATTTAGCGTACGTTACTTTACTTTCGTTAGTCCCACTTATTGCTGTAGGTGTGGCAATATTTTCTGCTTTTCCAGGGTTTGAGTCGACCCGTTTAGCCATTGAGAGCTTTTTGTTTACTAACTTTGTGCCGACCTCTTCTGGTGTTATTAAAGAGCATATTAGCTCGTTTGCTAGTAATGCCAATCAAATGACGGCAGTAGGTATTGGCTTTTTAGCAGCCATTGCCTTGCTACTTATTCGTAATGTAGATGCCACGCTAAACCGTATTTGGCGAGTAAAGAAAAAACGCCCGATGATGATATCGTTTGCCGTATATTGGATGGTACTCAGCTTAGGGCCCGTATTACTGGGCGCCAGTATCGGTGTCACCTCATATATTGTGTCGTTGGTATCGTTTGCCGATCAGGGGATCCCAGGGTTTAGTGGCTTCTTGTTAAAGCTACTCCCTTATGCGATTTCTATGGCTGGTTTTATTATGCTTTACACCTTAGTGCCCAATACTCGCGTTTCGTTTAAGGCGGCCGTTCCCGGTGCGCTATTTGCTGCCATGTTATTTGAGCTAACCAAAAAAGGCTTTGCTTTGTACATTAGCCATTTTCCATCATACGAAGTGATTTATGGTGCGGTAGCAACCATTCCCATTTTGTTTGTATGGGTTTACTTGTCGTGGGTCGTGGTGCTACTAGGCGCTGAATTCACTGTGTGTATTAACATGCAGCATTACAATAAAAAAGATCAACAAGCAGAGGATACAGAGTAAATGCAGGGATTAATTCAACGAGTAACACATGCTAATGTGGTGATAGACCAACAGCTTGTCGGTGAAATTAAACAAGGCATTTTATTATTGCTGGGGGTGGAAAAAGAAGATGATGAAAGCAGCGCTGATAAACTATTACACAAAGTCACCAATTACCGTATTTTTAATGACGAAAACGATAAAATGAATCTCAGCCTTAAAGACATACAAGGCGAACTGTTAGTCGTATCGCAATTTACGCTCGCAGCCAATACAAAAAAAGGCATGCGGCCTAGCTTTTCATCGGCAGCTACACCAGACCAAGCGCAAGCGCTATATAATTACTTTGTAGAGCAGGCTAAATTACTCGGTATTAAGGTCGCGACCGGTGAATTTGCAGCCGATATGCAGGTGAGTTTATGTAACGATGGGCCGGTTACCTTTAATTTAACCGCTTAACGTGCTTTTTCTACAATCACAATATGATTAACAAAGCCGGTAATTTTTTGAATACTAATAGCCTTCCCAAATACAGTCAGTAGTACATGTTGTAACTGAGTGAGTTGTGATGAGTGCTGCGATAAAAAGTTAATAAATAAGATGCCCTGTTGATCAAGTGCATCATAAATTGTTTGATAAAAGCATGAATCAAATAAAAATCGCGGGGCGTCTAATTCACTAAATAAATCTAAAATGACCCAGTCCATATGCTCTGCTGATTTTAAAATTGTTTGCGCATCCTCGCAATGAATCTGTTGTTGTTCACTGGGGGCAAAAAATTGTTGATAACAGTCAATAATATGGGGGCTTTTCTCTACTGAAGTAACCTGCACTTGAGGATACTGTTCTAATAAGTAATTACGAATGGCACCGCCACCTAACCCCAGTTCGAGTACTTTTTTAGGCGCAGGTAGCTGTTGCCAAGCCGTTGCTAAATAAGCAAGGTGTGGAAACAGTAATGCATGTGGATGCGCTGTTAAAATAACAGACTGCAACGTGTTATTAATGAGTAGCCAGCGAAGTTGTTGATACTCTCTTACTTGTATGTGCTCACCATGCTGATTATGCCAATAAAGTAACTGGCCTAGCGATGAACTATGCTCAATAAAATGTTGGCTGATCAGGCCACTACTGCAATGGATATATTTATTCATGCTATTGAGCATAAACCAGCAGAGGTAAATCGCAACGGCTTTTGTCATTAATTTTTTACAGCTGTTTTCTCAGCACCAAAGTCTTATTTGCAGTTTTATCCAGATCGAGTATGGTGTTTTTCACAAAATGCACAGCGTAATATTTTACATTTTTAATTTATGGAGTATGTATGTTTCAAGTGAGCACCCCACAAAGTAGTGAAGACTGGCAAGCCTATTACCAATTACGCTGGCAGGTTTTACGTGCCCCATGGGGCGAACCTCGGGGCTCTGAGCAAGACGATTTAGAGCAAGAGGCTGAGCATCGCTTCATTAAAAATAAAGCGGGTGAAGTATTGGGTGTGGCTCGTTTGCACTTTAATAATCAGCAACAAGCTCAAGTACGTTATATGGCGGTTGCAGAGGGTAATCGTAATCAACATATTGGTAGCCGCTTGTTACATGAACTCGAAAAAATAGCGTGGAATCAAGATGCTGATGAGTTAGTGTTGTTTGCTCGCGAACGTGCACTGGAATTTTATCAGCGCCATGGCTATGAAAATAAAGAAAAAGCACATTTGGCTTATGGTGATGTACAGCATTATAAAATGGTTAAGCTCAAACCGAGTGAACCAGGTTGGTTTCGCCACCCAAATTGGACTCAAGTACTGCAAAACACATGGCGTGAATCAATCCCCATTAGTGATGCAATGGGAATAAAAGTTGAAAGTTACACAGATTGGCAATTTACTACTCGTGCAGATTTAAATGCTAACTTAAATTTACACAACACTATGTTTGCAGGCTCTATTTATAGCCTAGCTACATTAACGGGTTGGGGTGCAACGTATTTAGCATTAAAAGAAGCCGGGCTTGAAGGGAATATCGTGTTAGCAGATGCCAACATTAAGTATTTAAAGCCACTGAATACTGACCCTAAGGGCTGTGTGAATATTCAAACCTGTAAAGGGAACTTAAATGAGTTACAAGATGCGGGTAAAGCAAGTTACCTAGTGCCGGTAACCATTTTTGATGGTGACGAGGTGGTTGCTCAATTTGAAGGGCAGTTTGTGGTTAAAAAATAATAAGAATAAACGAAAAAGCCAAGCGAGTTGCTTGGCTTTTTTTTATAAGCATTTTTACAGTAAATCTGTCAGTAATATACCCACACCAAAGCGTTCAATATCGGTGTTATAGTCTATCAAGCTCTCGCCATAGCCATTAAAATATTGTGCGTAGCCGCGAACTCTTCCCCATAATGGGAATGACCAATCAAGCTGAATTGCCCCGCGGTTATCTGAATTTAAATTATTGCGAGTCATAAAACTAAATTCATGATCGTGAAAGCGATACGCGCCACCAAATTCAAAGTAACCCATGTATTTATAGATATCAGGGTTATCGTCACCTCGTGCATCTAACGGCGCAGGCTTTTTGTTTTCAGGAATGCGATACCAAGGTTTAAAGCTAAATACAAAGCCGTCTTTTTCCCAAATGAAATCGGCATAAATGCGATTCCAAGAACGCGAGTTTGGCTGACTACGACCATTAGATTGGTGCGAAATACCAATGGCTATTGCCATTTCATCGCCCCATAAAACGTTTTCAGGATCTAAGTAATTAATCCAAAATACTTCTGGCTCGTAGTTGGTTTCACGAAAAGGGGAAGAAATATCGTCGTTATATACTTGCCAGTATGACTGCAAAGTAAAGCCAAAAAATATCGCCTGGTCTGAGTCAGCAAACTCATCATACAAAGGCACTTTAATTGATAGCTGATATTTAGCTTCTAGGTTATCAAGTGGGTCGCCATCTTTTTTATCGGTTAACTCTGCAAATCCATCAAACGGGCGAGTGTTTGGGTTCGACATATAAGAAACAGGTAAAATATAATTACGTTTATGCGGGGTAATTACATTACGATTTTTTTTACCAACCGCCTCACGGGCTTGGCGTTTGTCGATAGCCGTTAGCTGCTTGCTTTCTTCAACGGCAGAACACTTTTTACGTAATTGATCGAGGGTTTGCTTACCGTCTCCACCGATCACTTCATTTAAAATACATTGCTTTACCAGCTCAAGTTCATTGTTTTGCTCGTTATTCGCTGTTTCTTCAGCGACAACGGTTGTGCTGAGTAATGTAGAAAGTAGTATCCAATGGCGCCAACTCATTATAATTCCTTTGTAAGTGAGGGAAGTCAGTATTTTGCTAATTATAGCGCCTTTTTAACACATAAACGGTGAATTTTTCCTGAATTTTAATACTTTAAAAAGAAAAGCGACCTAAGTCGCTTTTACTGTGTAACTAGTTGTTTACTAGCTAACTCTCACGCAATGAGAAGGGGTGAGCTAAAGCTCAAAGACGTTAGTAAAAAATTTATACAGCTCGGTACCTTGATTCACACTCGCTGAGGCAAAATGCAATATCGCAATTGCATCGAGATCAAAGCTTAGAGTTTGCAGCGGTTGTTCGCTTAAATAGCGCTCCATGCGCAGTATTTTAGCAATGGGTTCTCCAGCTTTAACATGCCCGCCAAGAGGTGCTAGGTATTCGACCATGCCACCCATGGGGGCGTAATAAGCAATATAATCATTTAGTTGGCAGCCATATCTTGTCATCAATTTTGGCTTGTAGGGGGCATCAACAAATACTTGCTTATGATTTAAATAACTTAAAATACTATTGGCATCGTCTAGTGCCGCGCTTAAATCGATTTTTTCTTGGCTGCCAAGCTCTACCGTAAAGGCTTCAACTTGCACGTTAAATTCACGCCCTTGCTGAGCAAGTTGCTCACTAAGCTGCCACCATGGACAAAAGCTTGCTTCATCCATTGCGCCATCAAAGGCATTAGGAATAACCAGCACATGGGGAATATTAAAGTAACGCGCGCTATCGGTCGCATACTCAGGGCAATATAAGTGCTGACTAGAAATAGGGCCGGTGTGTAAATCTAAAACTATATCTGCTTGATGCGCCAATTTTTGTAAGTTTAGCGCAATCCGTTTCCCCGTTGTTAAACGATAATCAGGGCCGTTGAGTTGTTGCTCAACGTCATTAATTAACGCGGCTTTAAAGGCTGTTTTCAGAATCTTATCATCGGCATCGCTGAACTGCTGTGCAAACTGGGTCGCCAGTTTATTATTGCAGTGATACATGCGATTCCAATTAGTCCCCGTAATGGGATCGAATCGGCCAAGGGTAAATTCCCCCGACTTTTGATTACAGCCAATGGGGTTAGCGTAAGGAACTAAGGTAATATCACCTTTTAAATTAAGTGTTTTTAGTTGCTCAAGTAATTGGTAAATTACCGCGTTGCCTTGCACTTCTGCGCCATGCATATTTGCTTGTACATACACACTTGGGCCGGTGCCATCGCCTTTTAAACGATACACAGGAATAGTCAGTGGTAGTCCGTTTGCGACTTCGCCAACTACAATGTTTTCTTGGCTTATAGCTATGGTGTTATTCATCTTTTTTATCTCAAGTAGTGGCTTGCATCTTCTGCTTGTCGCACGCAACTCAATACGCCATTGTGGATAACATATTCACCGGCCAGCTCATGGCATAAAAAGTACGGCATACTTTCGGTAAAACCGTAGGCACCGCATTGACTAAATACTAGCCAGTCTTGCTCATTTAAATCACTGGGTAATTGGTGCTCTCCTAAGCAATCAAGTGCAGTACATAAGGGGCCGTATAGGCTCATTGCTTGATTTGCTGCGTTTGAATCTCGTAATAAACGCGCAGGGAAATCTTGACTGGTGACCGCAGGGCGCAATAAATGATTAATGCCGCCGCTCATAATCACCTGTTGTTGGCCGTAATTTAGTTTACGCTCAACAACAGGTGTGGCGTAGTGGCCGCATTCGCCTACAGCGTAGCGACCTAGTTCCATCCATAGCTCAGTAACCCCCGCATCGCATTTAATTTTTGCAAGCGCCTCTATGAGTGCATCCCAACTTAGAGTGGGCGTATCAAGCGTATAGGGAATACCTAAACCACCACCTAAATCCAGCACCTTGAGGTTAATATTTAAATCCTCAGCAAGTTGCCTTAACGGCGTAATCATTTGTGTCCACAGCTCAGCGAGTTTGTCGCTGCTAAGCATGTTGCCCCACTGAAAAATATGCAGACCGTCAAAATTAAGTGCACAGTAGTCACTGGTATTTAGCGCCTGCCACTCGTCGCACCCTAAGCCAAATGGAGTAAGACTATCGCCCCCTAGCGGGTTTTTATCACCCTCGGGCCAGCGTAATTGTACCCTTAATAAAACCTGCAACTGGCACTGCTGAGCAATCGCTTGTTCGTTGAGCCAACGTACCTGATTGAGACTTTCGGCCACAAAGGTACGCACGCCACGCGCAATAAAGTGCTTAATTTGTTTAGGGCTTTTTGCAGGCCCCGTGTTGAGCACGCGTTCACTGTTAATTCCTTGAGCAAGGACTTGCTCAAGCTCGCCTTTACTGGCGACATCAAAGTTAAAACCAGCGTTATTTAAGCGTTGGATCACGCTAGATAACGGGTTCGCTTTAACTGCATACCAGAGTTTTACCTCGGTTTGTGCCACTAAACGCGTTAAATGTGTGTTTAGTGAATCAAGATCATAAACAAAAAAGGGCGTATCAAGCTCAGTTGCTAGCTTATCAATAGCGGTTTTAACGGGCGTGCTCAAAAAGGTCATTAACGTAAAACCTCTTCAAGCAATAATGACGCATCACTTTGCTCGTCACGGTATTTAACAATTAACGCACACGACATGCTTAAGCCTTGCTCGCGCGCCCAATCGTTTGACGCAGGGCGAGATCCAGGGATCACAATCGCGTATTCAGGGATTGCTTCGCCTTTATCAAGCTGGCGCTCATTTACGCAGTCATAAACAGGGATGGTTGCAGATAAGCGAACACCTGGGGCAAGTACCGCGCCTTTTTTAACTACCACGCCTTCAACAATCACACAGCCTGCACCAATGAATGCATCGTCTTCTATGACCACAGGGCTGGCACCAATGGGCTCAAGTACTCCGCCTAATTGTACCGCTGCGCTTAAATGCACATTTTTACCTACTTGAGCACACGACCCTACGAGCGCGTGGCTATCTACCATAGTGCCCTCGTCAATAAATGCACCAATATTTACGTACGCAGGTGGCATAATAATAGTGCCTTTGGCAACATGTGCACCACGGCGCACACTTGAACCACCGGGTACCATGCGAACGCCTGCTGTGGCTTCAAAGCTTTGCGGCGCTAAGTTATGTTTATCAACAAAACCGCCAGCAAACTCGGTGTTTTGACCGTTTTTAAAGGCTTCTAAAATGCCTTGCTTTACTTCTACGTTAGCGTGCCATTGGCCGTTTTCGTCTTGTGTTGCTGCGCGAACCGCGCCCGTTTCTAAATTATTTAATAGTTCTAACCAGTTCATTATAAAAACCTGTATTTAATGCCAAGATAAAATGGTGTTGTTTGCCGATGAAATGTCATCTGTGTGTGTCAGCTCAAGGTGTGTTAAAGGTGGGCGTAAATACGGACTGCCAATACGCCCTTGTAAATGCATTAACACTTTGACTGGGATAGGGTTGGCTACTGAAAATAAGCTATTGATAGCACTAGACCACTGGACAAAAAGATTAGGGTGTTGGCCGCTTAAACTGCGCTTTACAAACTCATGGGTTTGCACTGGCCATGCATTGGCTGCAACCGACACTAAACCTTTTGCACCTGCTTGGGCAAAATAAGGCATGAGGGCATCGTCACCACTAAAAATGGCTAGTTCAGGCGCTGCTTGTCGATAGGCTTCAAATTGAGAGATAGAGCCACTGGCTTCTTTCAGTGCCCATAAATTTTTATGTTGTTTGAGGTTTTCAATGGTTGCAATGGGAATGCTAACCGCACTACGTCCTGGTACGTTATAAAGCATACAAGGATGAGAACTGGCATTGAGTAAGCTTTCAAACCAATGCGTTTGCCCCACTGCACCGGGTTTGGCATACAAAGGCGAGCCGAGTAAAAAACCATGGATAGGCAGCTGGTTGCAGTAATTAACCCATTCAAGCTGTTGCTTTAAGTTACTACCGCCTACCGCAACCATAAGGGGGACGCTCGGCTGTAATTGGCAGACATGCTCTACGATGGCTTGCTGTTCTTTGAGGGTAAGGGCTAACCCTTCGCCGGTGCTACCTAGCAGTAAAATGCCATTGTTAGCGGCTTCTTGTTCGGCCACCAAGGTGTCTAAGGTTGCGTAATCAACTAGGCCATTTTGATCAAATGGGGTGATCAGCGCAGTCCATAAATGGAAATTGTTAATATTGAAGTTGTTGATCATCTCTCACGAACTTATAGGGCATTCGTCGAGTTTTTGGCGGGTATTTAGGATGCCTGACTCTTTGAATGTGTTTATAATTCGAAGAGCGAATGGGCTTAAATAATAGGGCGCACGGCCTTATTATACTAAGACCAGAAGCTCTCCACCAAATATGTTATTGGTGACAGTCGCTAGGATTCAGCCTAGTCGCCCGAAGCAACCTTTCACAAAAAAGTGTTACCTCTCGGCGTTAATTCCCCTCACGTATGCTCAATGGAGTTTGCGCTCCTAACATACGCTACCTGAATAACGCACCTCTTCCAGCCCTTTGCACTTGCTATTGAAAAATCAATCAGCAAATACAATGTAATAGGGTAAGTGTGGCGATTAAACCACTTTAGCCGTCTAGGTGTCAAGTGACTAAATATAGATAGATTCATCCTGATTGACAGTTATTACGTATTAGCTGCTTTTCTCGTACACTAGTACTATTGTCGAAGTAAGGTATTAAGCAGATGGAAAAATTTAGTGATATTTATAAGCGAGCGGTAGAGCGAAAGGGCTCTGAAAAAATGCTTAAGTTGTTACTCGCAAAACCTTTATCAACAAAGCAACTCGTCACATTAAGTGATGATGATTGGCTAGAAGAATTTACTCGGAAAGTTTTTCAAAGTGGTTTTTATTGGTCGGTGATCAACAGTAAGTGGGCCGGATTTAGAGAGGTTTTCTGGGATTTCAATGTTGAAAAACTATTGATGATGCCACCGGATATGCTTGAGCAAAAAGCCAGTGATGAGCGGATTGTACGCAACTATAAAAAAGTAAAAACTATTACTGAAAATGCGTATATGATCCACGAAGTTGCAGAGCAATACGGCAGCTTTAGTGAGTTTATTGCTAACTGGCCAAGTGAAGATATTATTGGCTTGTGGGCGTATTTAAAAAAGCATGGTGCAAGGCTTGGTGGTAATACCGGCCCTTATGCGCTGCGCGCCTTAGGAAAAGATACTTTTTTACTTTCAAGAGACGTAGAAAGCTATTTGCGTGCCCATAAAATTATAGATGGCGGATTACAAACTAAAAAGTCACTAAGTGCGGCGCAGGCATTCTTTAATGAACTGCAGCAGCAAAGCGGCTTAAGCATGCAAGAGCTAAGCTTAATTGTCGCTTATGGTGTAGGTGACAATCGCGTAGGTATCAGCCAAAAACAATAGGATTAAACATGAAATTAGTGCCAAGGTATACCGACATTGGTGAGGGGTTTGCAATTAGCGATCATCCAGCCAAGGTGACAGCGCCACAGTTATTGTTATGGAATGAGCCCCTAGCTAAGCAATTTAATATACAGGTGAGTGCCGATTCTCGAGCAAATATATTTAGCGGTAATGAACCCCAAGCGATTTCTGCGGTGGCACTGGGATATTCTGGTCATCAGTTTGGTCACTTTTCACCGCGACTAGGGGATGGTAGGGCACATTTGCTCGGTGCGATTAGCGATGATAAAAATCAGCTTTGGGATCTGCAATTAAAAGGCGCTGGTGCTACGCCATTTTCGCGCGGAGGCGATGGCCGCTGTGCATTAGGTCCAGCTATTCGTGAGTACGTAATGAGCGAAGCTATGCACGCGCTTGGCATTCCAACAACGCGTTGTTTAGCCGTGGTTGGCAGTGGCGAAACCGTTTATCGCAACCCACCTCAACCAGGTGCTATTGTAACCCGACTCGCCAGCAGTCATATTCGGGTGGGCTCGTTTCAATATTTAGCCACTCAAGGTGACGTTACTAGCCTAAAAAACTTAGCCGACTTAGCCATTCAAAGACACTATCCCGAGATTAACAGCACTGGCGCTCAGCGTTATTTAGATTTTTTAGCCGCAGTGATAACCAATCAAGTTAACTTAGTCGTAAGTTGGATGAGGGTGGGGTTTATTCATGGGGTAATGAATACCGACAACACCTTAATTAGTGGTGAAACCATAGATTACGGTCCATGTGCCATGATGAACCAGTTTGATTTTGATACCGTGTTTAGCTCTATTGATAAACAAGGGCGTTATGCGTTTGGTAATCAGCCAAACATGGCAAGTTGGAACTGTGCCCGCTTAGCAGAGAGTCTAATAGCGCTGATCAGTGACGATGACGAGCAAGCGGTGGCAATGATGACGCCTTTAATTGAGGGCTTTTCAACGCAATTTAATCAGCAATTTAGCGCTATGTGGGCACAAAAGTTAGGGCTAACAATAGCTGATGATAAAGATAATGAGCTGGTGGGGGAGTTACTAGGGTTATTAAAACAACACCAGCTTGATTATACCAATACTTTTAATGCACTCACTGAGTCGTTAAATGGGCAAGCTGAAATACCATTAGCACTTACCTCTTGGGCACAGCAATGGCAAACACGAACTAATGAGCACAGCTATCAAGTGATGCGACAAGCCAATCCGAGCGTGATCCCACGTAACCATATTATTGAAGATATTATTACGCAGTACACTACGCATGGGGATAGTGAGCTACTCAGTCGTTTTAGCAAAGTGATGTCGAGCCCTTACACAAGCCATGCGCAGGCCACTGAGTTTCAAACGCCGCCCGAAGATGATAAGAATTATCGTACTTTTTGCGGTACTTAAGTATGGTTTATTGCATTTTAAAATGAATATAAAAGGTCATTTTTTACCCCAGCGACGTTCATTCATAGAGCAAACTATGAACGGGTGATACCATAACTCCATAAAAGCCAGTGATCGTGTGGGGTTTAAAGCGATTGTTTGCTTTTTGAGCTAGCCTGTGTTCATCGACATTTTTTATGAGCTAGTTTTATTATCCTAGATATTGAAAAAATATATTTGCGTTAAGTATTGATTAACAAAGACTCAGTTACTGTATAGGTAAGTTAGAAGAGCTAGCAATGCTTAGCTACATTTTTAGTTGTTAAAATGGGAAGAAAACAATGAAATTAAAATCACTTACAATGGCTATTGCGTTAGCTGCAACTAGCGCATCTACTTTCGCAGCCGAGCAAGAAGGCTTTTACATCGGTGCATTCGGCGATTATTACGATGCTTCGTGGAAAAACATGCGTGAGCAAGCTGGCCTTGACGTTAATGAGTCAACAGGCTGGGGTGCTGAATTAGGCTACCGCTTTAATGATTACTGGAGTGCGCGTTTAGAGTACGCAGACCTAGACTTTAATGCTCACGACAAAGTATTGAATAACCGCAACGATATTGACGGCGAACGTTACGGTATCGATGCACTTTACCACTTTGGTGGCGGTCCTTTCTACGGTTTATTTGGTCTGAAAGATATTGATGTTGTTGATGACAACACGTTTGTAAACGCAGGTGTAGGTTACCGACACTTTGTTACAGACAACTTTTTTGTTAATGCTGAAACCAGTGTTTACCAAGGTTTAGACAAAGGCTACACAGATGTTGGCGCTAAATTAGGTATAAACTACTTCTTTGGTCAAAAATCGGCGCCAGTAGCACCGGTTGAGCCTGCACCACAGCCAGAGCCAGAAATTGTTCCTGTGCCGGTAGCACTTGCTGATACAGATAAAGACAGCATTCCTGATGTAGATGATAAATGTGCCAATACACCTATGACAGATGCTGTTGGTAGCGATGGTTGTACACTTTATGAAGATACTGAAGTAACAGTAAGCTTGTTAGTAACATTCCCTAACAATGACTCGTCAGTTTCACAGCAGTACTTAAATGATATTGATGAAGTAGCGACTTTCTTAAAAGAGTACCCAGATACAACAGTGCTTCTTGAAGGTCATACGTCTGCAGTAGGTAAAGCGTCTTACAATAAATGGTTATCTAAAAAACGTGCTGATGCAGTAGCTAAAAAGCTAATTGCTGATGGTATTGCAGAAGATCGCATTACAACGGCAGGTTTAGGTGAAGAACGCCTTAAAAATGAAGCGAATACGGCAAAAGCGCATGCTGAAAACCGCCGCGTTGAAGCACACGTAAAATCTATTAAACGTGTAAAAGTATTACGTTAATAGCCTCATTATTGAGTAAAAACCCAGCTTAGGCTGGGTTTTTTTATGGCTGCTTAATAGGTATTCATGGGATTTGGTTTTACTTTTTTCACTATTCATATTATTAATAATCGGTATAACTAGTTGCCTAACTGGATGGATTTTAATCTATGCACAAAAGCTTTATAATCGGCAGATAGAATACTATAAGTATTGGGTTATGGTGTGTTTAGTAAACACCACCGAATACTTTAACGTCACCAAGAGGGCAATACTGTGCTACAAGAATATCGTAAACACGTAGAAGAACGTGCCGCGTTAGGTATCGTACCAGCGCCATTAGATGCTCAGCAGACGGCTGATCTTATTGAGCTAATTAAAACGCCACCGGCAGGTGAAGAAGAGTTCATCCTAGAACTACTGATCAACCGCGTACCACCAGGTGTTGATGATGCAGCCTACATTAAAGCAGGATTTTTAGCGGCTGTTGCTAAAGGTGAAGCTGTTTCTCCGTTGATTTCTAAAGAAAAAGCAGCTGAGTTACTAGGTACTATGCTCGGTGGCTACAATATTGCGCCAATGGTTGAACTACTTGATGACGAAGCGTTAGCGCCAATTGTAGTAAAAGGCCTTTCGAACACATTATTAATGTTTGATGCGTTCTACGATGTAGAAGAAAAAGCAAAAGCAGGTAATGCATACGCCAAGCAAATTATAGAGTCTTGGGCTGCTGCAGAATGGTTTATCAATAAGCCAGCCGTTGCTGAAAAAATCTCTGTTACGGTATTTAAAGTCACTGGCGAGACAAACACAGATGATTTATCACCAGCACCAGATGCATGGTCACGTCCTGATATTCCACTTCATGCATTAGCTATGCTTAAAAATGAGCGTGATGGTATTAACCCTGACAAAGACGGTGAAGTAGGTCCAATCACTCAGCTTGAAGAATTAAAAACTAAAGGCTTACCACTTGCTTACGTAGGTGACGTTGTTGGTACAGGCTCTTCGCGTAAGTCTGCAACAAACTCTGTGCTTTGGTTTATGGGGGATGATATCCCATTCGTACCAAACAAGCGCGTGGGTGGTGTATGTTTAGGTAACAAGATTGCGCCTATTTTTTTCAATACAATGGAAGACTCGGGTGCGTTACCAATCGAATTAAATGTTGATGAATTCAACATGGGTGACCAAATCGACATCTACCCTTATGAAGGTGTTGTGAAACGTCATGGTACTGATGATGTGATCTCTACATTTGAACTTAAATCAGAGGTAATTTTAGACGAAGTTCGTGCTGGTGGTCGTATTCCATTGATCATTGGTCGTGGTCTTACAGACAAAGCACGTACATCATTAGGTTTAGGCGCAACTGACGTATTTAAAGTACCAGCAATGACTGAAGTATCAGACAAAGGCTTTACGCTTGCGCAAAAAATGGTTGGTAAAGCATGTAACGTTGCCGGTATTCGCCCAGGCCAATACTGTGAACCTAAAATGACCACGGTTGGCTCGCAAGATACAACAGGTCCTATGACGCGTGATGAGCTTAAAGACTTAGCCTGTTTAGGTTTCTCTGCAGATTTAACAATGCAGTCTTTTTGTCATACATCCGCTTACCCTAAGCCAATCGATGTAAACACGCACCATACGCTTCCTGATTTTATTATGAATCGTGGCGGTGTATCGCTTCGCCCTGGTGACGGTGTAATTCACTCATGGTTAAACCGTATGTTATTACCAGATACCGTAGGTACGGGTGGTGATTCACATACACGTTTCCCATTAGGTATTTCATTCCCAGCAGGTTCGGGGGCGGTAGCGTTCGCAGCTGCAACGGGTGTAATGCCACTAGATATGCCTGAATCAATTTTGGTTCGTTTTAAAGGTGAAATGCAACCGGGTATCACTTTACGTGACCTTGTACATGCTATCCCTTATTTTGGTATCAAAGAAGGCCTATTAACGGTTGAGAAGAAAGGTAAAATCAACGAATTCTCTGGTCGCATACTAGAAATTGAAGGGGTTGAGCACTTAACGGTTGAGCAAGCGTTTGAGCTATCCGATGCATCTGCAGAGCGTTCAGCTGCTGGCTGTACTGTTAAGCTTTCTAAAGAGTCTATCAGCGAATACCTTGAGTCTAATATTGTTATGCTTAAGTGGATGATTTCTGAAGGTTACGGCGATGTACGTACGATTGAACGTCGTGTTACTGCAATGCAAGACTGGTTAGCAAACCCAGAGCTAATGGAAGCTGATAAAGACGCAGAGTACAAACACGTACTTGAAATCGACCTTGCTGAGATTAAAGAGCCAGTACTGTGTGCGCCAAATGATCCTGATGATGCACGCCTACTTTCTGATGTGACAGGCGAGAAAATCGATGAAGTATTTATCGGTTCTTGTATGACTAATATTGGTCACTTCCGTGCTGCAGGTAAATTACTCGATGGCTTTAAAGGGCGTATTCCAACACAGCTTTGGGTTGCTCCACCAACGAAAATGGATAAAGACCAACTTACAGACGAAGGTTACTACGGTATTTTTGGTCGTGTTGGTGCACGTATTGAAACGCCAGGGTGTTCACTGTGTATGGGTAACCAAGCACGTGTTGCGGACAAAGCAACGGTTGTGTCTACTTCTACACGTAACTTCCCTAACCGTTTAGGTACAGGGGCAAACGTATTCTTAGCATCAGCAGAGCTGGCAGCAGTAGCAGCAATTTTAGGCAAATTACCTACACCTACTGAGTACCAAGAATACGCAGCGAAGATCAATGCAACGGCAGCAGATACCTACCGTTACTTGAACTTTCACCGTATGCCTCAGTACACTAAAAAGGCAGACAACGTAATTATTCAGCAAGCTGTATAATTTATAGAGTGTGTTTAAAAAACTCGCTTCGGCGGGTTTTTTATTGTCCAAATAAAATATTAGATAGATAATGCTTAATTCGCTGCATGATTGTATTAACTTTCGTTAAATATCGTCATTGATATGGTTAATAAAGCAAAAAATCCTCTCTACATGCATTAAAATCCTCGACAATATTATCATTATTATAAGCAGGATTTTATGACCGCATTAAACAACCAGAATTTACTGCAACTTCGTTTTATTAACCAAGCCAATATTGATTTGGTTAAGCCTTCTTTTGATAACTTACCTGCAAATCCTTATGCAGATGGTGCGTTTCGTAAACGCCGTTATTCAGTGGTTAAATTACAAAATGGTGAGCTTAATCTTCAAGCGACCAAAGCGTTTGTGCAAGACGATTCAATTAATACCTTTCAAGGTAATGTTGAGCGTACTTACGAAAACTTAGAGCAAAGCTTGCTTGAGTCTGAGGGTATGAAAAGCATTGTTAGCGAATTTGCAGCGATCACCGGCATTGACGCAGAGCGTGATATTGAAATTCACCAATTTAGAATGCTTGCCATTGATAGCGATACGCCAGCAGCTCCAGAAGGTGTGCATCAAGATGGGTTTGACCATGTGTGTGTATGTGGTGTTTCTCATGAAAATTTAGAAGGTGGTGAGCTATTGGTTTATGAAAACCAACAAGCTGAACCGTGTTTTAAAATGGAAATAAAAGACGGCATGTTTGCACTAATTAATGACCGTCAGGTATGGCATAACGCCACGCCAATGAACAAAATTGATGCTAACAAACCAGGTTACCTGGATTGCTTTGTACTAACTGCTTAAGAGAAATAAAATGAATTTAATGCAATTGCGCGCGCAATTTCCTGCTTTAATGCAAACTGTTGATGGCAAGTCACCGGTGTTTTTAGATGGGCCAGGTGGCTCACAAGTACCTCAGTCGGTACTCAATGCCATGACCGCTTATTTAGGGCATTACAATTCAAACTTGGGCGGTGCGTTTTTCTCAAGTGACAAAACGGTTGAGCTGATGGCGAATGCGCGTCAAGCGGCGGCTGATTTGTTAAATGCGCCCAGTGCACAAAATATTGTGTTTGGCCCTAATATGACTAGCCTAACATTTAGCTTTAGCCGAGCAATTTCACGCAATTGGCAAGCAGGTGATGAAATTATAGTGACCAATGCTGATCATTTTTCAAATGTATCGTCTTGGCAGCAAGCCGCTGAAGATAAAGGCGCAGTGGTTAACACAGCGCTAATTAACGAAGCCGATTGTAGTTTAGATATGGCGCATTTTGAAAGCTTATTAAACGCTAACACTAAATTGGTTGCGGTTACGTATGCATCAAATACCACTGGCTCTATTAACGATATTAAACGTATTATAGAGCTTGCTCATAATGTGGGTGCGTTGGTGTATGTTGATGCGGTGCATTATGCGCCACATGAACTGATTGATGTACAAGCGTTAGATTGCGACTTTTTAGCTTGTTCTGCATATAAGTTTTTTGGCCCGCACTTAGGCATGGTTTATGGTAAAACTGAGCACTTAGAAGGGTTTACACCTTATAAAGTAGAGCCAGCAAAAGATGTTGCACCAGGTCGCTGGGAAACCGGCACACAAAGTTTTGAGGCACTTGCAGGCTTTATTGCGGCGGTTGATTACATAGCGGCGATTAGCGAACTTGATGACAGTCACTCACGCCGAGAAAAATTACGTGTTGCGTTTGCTAAAACAAAACAACATGAAATGGCATTGAGTGAATACTTTTTAACGCGTCTAGTTAACTACCCAAAAATTAAGTTGTTTGGTATAGACGATTTAGAGCGTTTGAGTGAGCGTACCCCTACGTTCGCACTGACCTTTGAAGGGTTAGAGCCTCGCCAAGTGTCTGAATTTTTGGGTAAACAACATGTATGTGTATGGGATGGTAATTTTTACGCCCAAGGTTTATGCAAACAACTGGGTGTGCTTGATAAGGGCGGCGTAGTACGCATTGGTTGTATGCACTACAACACCATTGAAGAGATGGACACTTTGTTTGACTTGTTTGATGAGCTGATTTGAAGCTGTCAGCTATAAGCCGTCAGCTTTCAGTTTAATGCAAATACTTGACAGTAGTCAGCAGTTAGTTAATTTCTGACCGCTGACCGCTGACCGCTGACCGCTGACCGCTGACCGCTGACCGCTGACCGCTGACCGCTGACCGCTGACCGCTGACCGCTGACCGCTGACCGCTGACCGCTGACCGCTGACCGCTGACCGCTGACCGCTGACCGCTGACCGCTGACCGCTGACCGCTGACCGCTGACCGCTGACCGCTGACCGCTGACCGCTGACCGCTGACCGCTGACCGCTGACCGCTGACCGCTGACCGCTGACCGCTGACCGCTGACCGCTGACCGCTGACCGCTGACCGCTGACCGCTGACCGCTGACCGCTGACCGCTGACCGCTGACCGCTGACCGCTGACCGCTGACCGCTGACCGCTGACCGCTGACCGCTGACCGCTGACCGCTGACCGCTGACCGCTGACCGCTGACCGCTGACCGCTGACCGCTGACCGCTGACCGCTGACCGCTGACCGCTGACCGCTGACCGCTGACCGCTGACCGCTGACCGCTGACCGCTGACCGCTGACCGCTGACCGCTGACCGCTGACCGCTGACCGCTGACCGCTGACCGCTGACCGCTTTAGCTTTGTGGCGTTCCATAAATTTGCTCTGCTCGATTAAACAAAACCCATGAGGTTAAAATATACTTATCGTTTGATACTGGCTTATTGCCTCTATGTGTATGCGTAAAGTAGCCTGGGGCAATTACCATGCTGCCTTTTTTAGGGGCTATTTTACGATTTTGATAATAAAACTCGGTTTCTCCGCCTTCTTCAACATCATTTAAATAAAACATAAATAACAACACCCGATGCAGTGCTTCATTATGCTGTAGCTGCGGATACACCTCACTGTGCCAATACGGATAACCGCCTTTATTTACTTCGTATTTTTGCGCTTGAATATTACCGAGTCTAAAAATTTGCTGTACCAATAAGGGGAGTTGTGGTTTACCTACCTCGTCATAGTTGGCGTGAGTTAAATCAACCGGTTGTCCTGTTTTTGGGTGATATACCTTTAAACCAAATGCCCCAATCATCATAAAAATATGTTCTTCAATGTAGTTGAAAACATACTGTGCAGTGGTTTGTTGAATATGTTTTAATTGTTCTGCGTATTCAGGATGATTGTTTAAGTATAAGTCGTGGCTATCTTTTTTATTAAGGTCAACACCGCCCGATGTCATCCCTTGTTTAATATGCGGGCTTTGAGAAAAGGTAGTGATAAAGTTATCGCAAAATTCATTACTGAGCGCGTTGTCATACACGCGGATAAAGTCCGTCATGAGTTACCTGTTTAATTATTATTGGATTATTATGTTTACTGAAAAAGTGATGCCGCGTTTTAGCGAAACGGATGCACTCGGACACATCAACAATACCGTACTCCCCGTATGGTTTGAAGCGGCCCGAGTACCTATTTTTAAATTTTTTACGCCTGATCTAAATCCACACAACTGGAAGTTAATCATTGCTAAAGTAGAAGTGTCGTTTGTTGGCGAACTATTTTATGCCCATGAGGTGACAATTAACACCAGCATAGAGCAGATTGGCAATAGTTCATTTGTGATCCGCCAAGAAGCATGGCAGCAAGATAAGTGCTGCGCCATTGGTAAAACGGTGATGGTACGTTATGACTTTGCTAGTAAAACAAAGCAACTACTTTCGACTGATGAAAAAGCCGCATTAACACAGCACCTTGTAGCAGTTAGTTAATCGCAGCTTAACTATGACAAGCAGGATGTTTAGTTAAATATTGCCCCAAGGCAATGACTTGTTTTTCAGTAAAGCGCAGCCCAAGCTTTGTTCGTCGCCAAAGTATATCTGCGCTGGTTCTTGCCCATTCATGGTTTACTAAGTAATCAACTTCTTGCGCATAAAGACCATGACCAAAGTGATAACCTAAATCGCCGATTGCTTGGCTGTTCCCCAGTAATTGATAACTAAGCGTGCCATAGCTGCGAACCATACGTTTTAAGGTGTCGATTGCCAGCCAAGGGTAGCTGCTTTCTAACTGTGCGCTAAGGTATGCTTGGTTACTAAAGTCACCGCCTGGTAAAGGGGCATCTTTCGTCCATGAGCCACTCATTTGTGGGTAAAAAGGCGCTAACTTATTGACGGCATTTTCTGCAAGCTTTCTATAAGTGGTAATTTTGCCACCAAACACACTTAATAATGGAGCATAATCAGCTTCATTATTTAATATCAGTTTGTAATCGCGGGTCACCGCTTGGGCATCTGTTGATTTGTCATCTAACAGCGGGCGCACGCCACTAAACGTGTGCACAATATCCGCTTCGCTTATTGGCTTTTTAAAGTAATGATTAGTAATACTGATGAGATACTCGATTTCTTGCTCACTAATTTTTACATCAGCAATATCGCCGGTGTACTCTTCATCTGTGGTGCCAATCAGTGAGTAATCTTGCTCATAAGGAATGACAAATACAATGCGGTTATCTTCATTTTGTAAAATATAGGCAACTGGCTCATCGTGGAGTCGGGGCACTACAATATGACTGCCTTTCACAAGGCGAATAGTGTGCGGTGTGGGCTGGGTAAATACATCTTCAAATAATGACGCGACCCATGGGCCTGTGGCATTTACAACACTTTTTGCCTTTATATTTAGGTGCTGCTTGCTGGCTTGTTGCTCTAAAATCACATCCCAATAATCTGCGTTACGCGTTGCTTTAATGCAGCGGGTGCGTGTTGCAATGGTGGCGCCTAAATTATGAGCCGCTTGGGCGTTTAAAATCACTAAACGCGCGTCATCAACCCAGCCGTCTGCGTATTCAAAGCCTTGGGTAATGCTGCTGTTAAGAACGCTATCGCTGTTAAACTCAATCGCCTTTGAAGCGGGTAAAGTATTACGCTTGGCTAGGTGGTCGTAAATAAATAACCCCACACGAATCATCCAAGAAGGACGTAAGTGTGCTTGGTGCGGCAGTCGAAAAGACAGTGGCCACATAATATGCGGCGCTTTTTTTAATAGCACTTCACGTTCACGTAATGCCTCTCTTACCAATCTAAATTGATAATTCTCTAAATAGCGTAGCCCGCCATGAATAAGCTTGCTGCTATTAGAGGAGGTGGCTGAGGCTAAATCGTTTTGCTCACACAATAATACTTTTAAACCGCGACCACTGGCATCGGCAGCAATGCCAGCGCCGTTAATACCGCCGCCAATAATGAGTAAGTCATATTCGTTGTCGTGTGCGCTCATAGATTTTACTCACTCTCGCCGTCAGTGCTATTAGAAAGTCTAACTTGTGCAATGCAATGTAGCCACTTTGCATATAAATCGTTGCGCTCTTCACTGCTCATGGTCGGTTCAAAACGATGATCGCTTTTCCACATGCTGGCAAGCTGCGCAGTTGATTTATACACCCCAGTTTGCAAACCGGCTAAGTAAGCAACCCCTAACGAAGTGGTTTCGGTTAGAGTAGGGCGCTCAACGCTTGCGCCTAAAATATTGGCTAAAAACGCCATTGCCCAATTATTGTTTGCCATGCCGCCATCAACTCTTAGAATACTAGGGCGGAGTCCGTCGCCTTCCATGGCTTTTTGTAGATCTTTGGTTTGATAACCCACCGACTGCAAGGCAGCTGCAACAATAGTGCTAATGCCTGAGTCTCGGGTTAAGCCCAAAATTGCGCCTCGGGCATTTGCATCCCAATAGGGCGCACCTAAGCCTGTAAACGAGGGAACCAAGAATACCCCATGATCCAAGGGAACATCTTTGACGAGAGCTTCACTTTCTCCCGCGTTTTCTAATAACTTTAAGCCTTCTACTATCCACTGCATGGTGGCACCAGCCATAAAAATACTGCCTTCAATCGCATAGGTGGGTTTGCCGTTGAGCCGATACGCAAGAGTGGTTAATAAACGATTATTTGATTTTAGTGCTTTATCACCAGTGTTAAGCATTAAAAAGCAGCCCGTTCCGTAAGTACTTTTTGCCATTCCTTCTTCAAAACAAGCTTGACCAATTAAGGCGGCTTGTTGATCGCCTGCTATACCGCAAATTGGAATTTCACCACCAAATAGCTCGCTTGCAGTCACCCCAAAGTCAGCCGCTGAGTCCATTACCTCAGGTAGTATCGACGCTGGAATATCAAATAAGGCGAGTAAGTCTTCATCCCAGCATTGCTGATGAATGTTAAACAGTAATGTACGAGAGGCATTGGTAGCATCGGTTTTGTGAGCTTTACCGTTAGTGAGTTGCCATAGCAAGTAGGTATCTATCGTACCAAATGCTAGTTCACCTGCGTGTGCTTGCTCTTTAGCGCCTTTGACGTTATCTAAAATCCAACGAATTTTGGTTGCAGAAAAGTAAGGATCGAGCACTAAACCGGTTTTATCATTCACCATTTGTGTATGCCCTGCATGACGTAAACTATCGCAATATTCACTGGTGCGTCGGTCTTGCCACACAATCGCATTGTAGATAGGTTGCCCGGTTTTTTTATTCCACACTAAGGTGGTTTCTCGTTGGTTAGCAATGCCAATGGCAATAATGTCGGCGGCAGTGACTTGTTGCTGCGATAATACACTTTTAACGCTGCTTAATACGGTTTGCCAAATATCTACAGGGTCATGTTCAACCCAACCATTTTTCACAAAGTGTTGAGGGAAGGTTTGTTGAGCCGTGTCAAAAACCTCGGCATCTTTAGTGTATAAAATAGCTCGAGAGCTTGTCGTTCCTTGGTCAATCGAGAGTATGTATTTAGACATAAAAAATAGTGTTGTTTAATTTAGATAAAGACAGCTTGTCTTTAAGCTAAACGAATAGCAATGCTTTTGCACCATAATGGTTAAAATTATAGATGAGCGAAAGGTAGGAGAGGGAGGTGAACACTCAATTCTGGCGCCTACAATTTTATAGGCGCCAAATAACAACAATTAATTAGCATCCGTTAATTGTTGATGTAGCCAATCTTTTAATACCATTCGGTCGTGTTTTAACTGCTGCATGGCTTCGTCATCGATAGGTGAGTCTTGTAGCTCAAGTACTCGAATTTCTTTATCGATTTCATTGTATTGTTTTGCTTTGGTTGCAAAGTTTTCATCGTTTGCATTAAGTTTTGCAATAGTTTGCGTGTAATCAGGAAAATCTTTAGTTAATGAATGGTCTTCGCCTAACATAGGTTACTCCTTAAATGGCTGTTGCATAATGCACGTCACGTTATATAAAAATGATCAGTGACTTGGGGTGTCCCCATACAACAGAGCTTGGGCTGATCTAAAATAAATCAACCGTTATTGGTTGTTAGTGTGTCTATTTATGTTTGCTGGGCTGCAAAACACTGACACCTGCAAAGGCTTCAGTTAGAATATGCCTGCGACAGGCCCTAATTACTTTGAGTACTTTATTACATGCTTTTAATGATCGATAACTACGACTCGTTCACCTATAACTTGGTACAGTATTTTCAGCGCTTAGATCAAGACGTGTTGGTAAAACGTAACGACCAAATAACGCTGAGTGAGATCAAACAGTTAAACCCAGATCATATTGTGATTTCTCCAGGGCCTAAAAACCCGACTGAAGCGGGAGTGTCGTTATCTGTGGTAGAGCAGTTTAAAGGAGTTTATCCTATATTAGGTATTTGTTTGGGGCACCAAACCATTGCTCAAGTGCTAGGTGGTAAAGTAGTGCGAGCTAAACAGGTTATGCATGGAAAAACATCGCCTATTTATCATCAGCACCAAGGCATGTTTAAAGGCCTACCTAATCCACTTACGGTGTGCCGCTACCATTCATTAATTGTTGAAGCGCACTCATTGCCAAAGGAGTTAGAAGTAACAGCATGGACTCAAAGCATCGCTGGGCAGCGTGATGAAATTATGGGATTATTACATAACGAGCTCGCACTTGAAGGTGTGCAATTTCACCCTGAAGCGATTTTGACCGAGCAGGGCTTAGCTTTACTTGATAACTTTTTAACGCGCTTCTAGGCTTATACCTGCAAGCTATTTACTTTTTGCCCTAAGATAGAGCTTATGACCGACATATTGCAGCAACAGCGTATTGTTAATGTGCTAAACCAACGAGCGCATGATTTGCTACTGGGTCATAGTTTTGCCAATCAGCAAATTGGTTTTATTCATACCTTAGATCTTAATGACGGCAAACCCGTTAAAAAACGCACCTTATTAGAAGTAGAAGTAGCTGCGCAGCAAAAGCGCCAACAAAAAAGCTCTTCACATCAAAAGTTACAGGCTAAAACCAGTCAAAAACTCCATACCGTTATTGAAAGCGTGATTGCTAAACGTCTTGAAGACATCGATTTTGTGATTAAAGACACCATTGGCATAGAAGATAACGTGTGCGCCATACTCGATATACTGGCTACTCGCGCCGCCTCGGTTGGCCGTCTAGAGCCGCTAATTAACGATTTAAGTTGGTTGGGGCGAGAGCTGGTTACCTTAGTTAATTTACCTTTTTATCGTAAGCAACGCAGTAAAGGCACCTCAGTCAAAGTAGATACCCCAGCGTTGGCATTACGTTATTTGGGCTTAGACAACCTGCAACTGGTAGTGCCTACTTTTGCAGTGCGTCATTGGATGCCACATAGCACAGAACCATTCACGTTATTAAAACGCAGGTTAAAAGACAACACCATGTCGTGTGCCATTGCAGCGCAAACGCTTGCCCAGCTTAACGGGGTAAACCCAATGCATGCGTTTACATTGGGCATGTTACTGAATGTAGGGCAAATTGCTTTAGTGCGCTTATACCTAAAAGTGTTTGATCAGGTATGGCAGCGCAAAGTACTGCGTGCTCGTGAAGAAGGTGATAAAAACCTACACACCGCGTTATTAGAGCTAAAACCAGATCCGTTATTTTTAACAACACTGCTACACGAAAAATCACTGCTTGTCAGCGCCAAGGTCATTGAAACCATGTCGTTCAAATATTTGCCCTTTAACAGTGTTATGCAGCAGTTAGTGAATGGGGTTGAAAAGGGCGATAGTTTATTGCCATTATCGCAAGTGATTTTAAAGGCTCGCTGTTATTCTCAATATTTAAATTTAAAAGAGCACCAGCTGATTGAAGACGATGAATTACAAAGCTGGTTTAGCTATTATCAGTTCACTAAAAAAGAGTTAGATACCCTAAAAACAGGTAATTTTACTAATTTGGCACTTCAAATTGATTAAATCTGTTAATTTTTTTGCGACTATTCATTCACTTTAATTCTACTTATTCATGTGCAGTTGATTTATAAGCGCCATGCTTTTTTCGTTGTAGAGGCGCTCACTAAGGTAAATGCACATCATAATTAGCTCTCAAATAGTTATTCACTATCTATGAAATAATATCTTAAGCCCTTTATTTTAAAGGGGTACATGAAAGTTTTTGAAGAGACATCCCCCTAAATTTCTGAAATAATGAGCGCCTGAAAATTGAACCACAACGTAGTTTCAGGCAAATATACAGCTATTAATTTTTGCCGGCACATTTGGTTATTAACAATAATCACACCCCTATTCTACTGCTTTGTGATGCACACAATTAAGAGGAAATAAAATGACAGTCAATCGCGAATTATTTGATCACGTAATGGTTCCTAACTACGCACCTTCAAGCGTAATTCCTGTTCGAGGCGAAGGCTCTCGTGTATGGGATCAACAAGGACGAGAGTTTATCGACTTTGCTGGTGGTATTGCCGTTAACTGTCTTGGCCATTGCCATCCTGCATTAGTGGGCGCATTAAAAGAGCAAGGCGAAAAAATTTGGCATTTATCAAATGTAATGACCAACGAGCCGGCACTTCGCCTAGCTAAAAAAATGGTTGATGCGACATTTGCTGAAAAAGTTTACTTTGCAAACTCAGGCGCAGAAGCAAACGAAGCGGCACTTAAGTTAGCGCGTCGTTTTGCGCTTGATAAATTTGGCGCAGAAAAATCGCAAATCATCGCCTTTAATAAAGGTTTCCATGGCCGTACATTCTTCACCGTTACTGTAGGCGGTCAAGCAGCCTATTCAGATGGGTTTGGTCCTAAGCCAGGCGACATTGTTCATTGTGATTACAATGACCTTGCCGCATTTGAAGCACTGATCAGCGATAACACCTGTGCGGTAATGATGGAGCCAATTCAAGGTGAAGGCGGTATCATTTCGCCAACTGACGAATTTGCACAGGGCGTTCGCGATTTATGTATTAAACACAACGCACTGCTTATTTTTGATGAAGTACAATCAGGTGTTGGCCGTACAGGTGAGCTATACGCATACCAAGGTTTAAACGTAGTGCCTGATATTTTAACCTCAGCAAAAGCTCTCGGTGGCGGTTTCCCAATTGGCGCTATGCTAACAACCACTGAAATTGCACAGCACCTCAAAGTAGGTACTCATGGTTCTACTTACGGTGGTAATCCACTAGCGTGTGCGGTTGCAGAAGCTGCATTTGATACTGTAAATAACCCAGAAGTTTTAGCAGGCGTTAAAGCAAAGTCGGCGTTATTTACTGAGCTATTAAATGCCATTAACGACAAGTACAACGTATTTAGTGAAATTCGTGGCCAAGGTTTATTAATTGGTGCTGTGGTAAACGAGCAATACAAAGGCCGTGCAAAAGAGTTTTTAGTTGCCGGTACTGAGCATGGCTTAATGTCATTGGTTGCTGGTGCTGATGTGGTTCGTTTCACACCTTCTTTAGTAATACCAGAAGCGGATATTCGCGAAGGTATGGCACGCTTTGAAAAAGCAGTAGCCCACGTTGTAAATGCGTAATTGCTAATTCAACTTCTTTAGGGGCAAACGTAGTTTGCCTTGCAGTTCCTATTTACCGTTATATATAAGGGAGTAAGCGGATTCATGATGATCCTTCGCCCAATCCAAAAAAGTGATTATGCAGCTTTAGTAACCATCGCCGACGAGTCGGGACATGGCTTTACTTCTTTGCCTAATAATGAAGAGTTATTACAAAAGAAGATAGCGCATTCAGTTAACTCATTTACAAAAACGACATCACAACCAGGTGATGAGGGTTACTTATTTGTTCTTGAAGATACTGAAACTGGTGAAGTAGTCGGTACTTCAGGTATTGAAGCCGCAGTTGGCTTAGATGACGCATTTTATCATTATCATTTGAGTAAAGTGATTCACTCTTCGCGCACGCTAGATGTGTATAAAGCGGTAGATATTCTCACCCTTTGTAATGACTACACTGGGGCGACAGAGCTGTGCACACTGTTTTTAAAAAACGGCTATCGTAAAAATTGTAACGGTAAGCTGCTTTCAAAAGCACGTTTTATGTTTATAAAACAGCATCAACAACGCTTTGCACAAACCGTTATTGCAGAAATGCGCGGTGTATCTGACGAAAACGGTAGTAGCCCATTTTGGCAGTGGCTTGAAGAGCACTTTTTCTCTATGGACTTCCCAACGGCAGATTATCTGACGGGAATAGGGCAAAAAGTATTTATTGCTGAGCTTATGCCTAAATACCCAATTTACGTCAACTTATTGAGTAAAGACGCGCAAGCGGTTATAGGTCAAGTGCATGACAATACGCGCCCTGCAATTCAACTATTAAAAAGTGAAGGTTTTACTTTTAATGGTTACGTTGACATTTTTGATGCGGGCCCAACCGTTGAAGCAAAAGTAGATAACATTGCGACAATTCGCAATGCACAAAACTTTAGCGTTGAAATTGGCGAAATGACAGGCGATACCATGGTGTTGTTAGCCAATGACAAACTTGAAGACTTTAGAGCAACAGTAGCGCCAATGGCATTTGACGAGCGATCAAACAGCCTAGTGCTTACGCAAGAACTTGCTGATGCATTACATTTGAAATCGGGCGATTTTGTTACTGCTACCCCAGTTTAATTTAGGAGAAAGTATATGACTCATCCTGCACAATTTATTAATGGTCAATGGTCACCAGGCCAAGGCACCGAATTTAACTCAGTTAACCCTGCAAATAACGATGTTATATGGCAGGCATCAGCTGCAAGCGCTGAGCAAGTAGATAGCGCCGTAGCCTCTGCGCGTGAAGCATTTTATAGCTGGGCTGATAAAAGCTTTGCGCAGCGCTTAGAAATTGTAAAAACCTTTGCTGCAACGTTAAAAGAGCATAGCGAAGAGTTGGCTGTGGCAATAGCTCAAGAAACAGGTAAGCCACTTTGGGAAACGCGTACTGAAGCGGGTGCCATGGTCGGAAAAATTGCCATTGCTGAAAAAGCATTTTTAGAGCGTACCGGCGACGTTGAAAACGCGATGCCACAAGGCCGTGCGATGATCCGCCATAAGCCACACGGTGTTGTTGCTGTATTTGGTCCTTATAACTTCCCTGGGCATTTACCAAATGGCCACATTGTACCTGCACTTTTAGCTGGTAATACCGTGGTATTTAAACCCTCTGAACTAACACCTATGGTGGCTGAGCTAACCCTTAAACTATGGGAAAAAGCCGGTTTACCAGCAGGGGTTATTAACCTTGTACAAGGTGAAGTTGAAACAGGTAAAGCACTGGCGTCACACAAAGGCATTGATGGTTTATTCTTTACAGGTTCTTCTCGTACGGGTCATATTTTACATGAGCAGTTCGCAGGTCAACCAGGTAAGATTTTAGCGCTTGAAATGGGTGGTAATAATCCGCTAATCGTTAAAGATGCAGAAGATACGCTTGCTGTTGTGCACGATATTGTGCAATCTGCGTTTATCTCAAGCGGCCAACGCTGTACGTGTGCGCGTAAATTGTTTTTACCAACAGGTGCTAAAGGCGATGAAATTTTAGCACGCCTAATTACAGCCACTAAAGCAATCAAAGTTGGTAATTATGACGATGCTGACCAACCATTTATGGGCTCTATGATTTCAACGGCCGCTGCCGCTGGAATGGTTAAAGCACAAGATGAGTTAAAGGCCATGGGTGGCGAAGTGCTGGTTGAACTTGAGCACACAGCAAACACTGGTTTTGTTACACCGGGTATTATTGAGTGTACAAATATCAATGACTTCCCAGATGAAGAGCATTTTGGTCCGCTTCTAAAAGTATTCCGTTTTGATGACTTTGACCAAGCAATTGATAAAGCAAACGACACGAGCTTTGGTTTGTCAGCAGGCTTACTCAGTGATAACCAAGCTGACTACGATCATTTCTTACGTCGTATTCGTGCGGGTATTGTTAACTGGAACCGTCCTATTACCGGTGCATCAAGTGCAGCGCCGTTTGGCGGTATTGGTGCCTCAGGTAACCACAGAGCAAGCGCTTATTATGCCGCTGACTACTGTGCATACCCTGTTGCGTCTGTGGAACTTGAAAAAGTAACCATGCCAGCAACACTAAGCCCAGGTTTAAAAATCGATTAATCGATTTTTTAAACTAGTAATAAATCACTAAAAAAGCAGCTTCGGCTGCTTTTTTTGTACTGCAATCTCACAAAGCTAGCAATTATCAGTGCTTTCTGCTTAAATTAAGCAACCAGTATTTTTGAGGTAAGTAGACAATGGTTTTAAACAGGCAAGGGTACGATGACTTAATAATGTACCTAACTCAGAACTTAGCGTTGTTTGAAAAACCAGGTGAAATAAAGCCAGGTGCACCAACGGTTATTGAGTTAATTGAAGATGTAATTGCCGAAAATGTCATACGCATTTGTCAACAACACCCCGATCTATCTACAGAGCAGCGTAGTCAAATTGTACGCGAAGTTGATGGCATTGTTTACGACTTACAAGAAGTACTCAGCAGTGTGACTTCTCACACCGTCACAGTCGAACAGCATGCTTTTATTGATGAGTTTGCAGGGCTAGTCAAAAACTTATTTGATAACGCTATTAGTTAATATTTCCCCCTTTAAAACCACGCTTTATTCGCTATTTAATTTTAAATGCGCGCGAGTGTCTGCGTGTAATGAATATAAATTATTGAGATAAAACAATGCAAGCAAATGTAAAATGGGTTGAAGGTAATACTTACATCGGTCGCTCTAACAGCAATCATAATGTCGTGTTTGATGCGGGCAGTGACGGAGCAGCACCTAGCCCAATGGAAATGGTATTGATGTCGGTTGGTGGTTGTTCATCGGTTGATGTGGTGAGTATTTTAAAAAAAACTAAGCAAGAGTTCTCATCAGTAGATGTGCAGTTAACCGCTGAACGAGCAGAAACAGCCCCGCGCGTGTTCACCAAAATTAATTTACACTTTGTTGTAACCGGTAATAATGTGTCTGAAAAGCACCTAGAAAGAGCGGTTTCGCTTTCGGCAGAAAAGTATTGTTCAGTTGCATTAATGCTTGATAAAACAGTAGAAATTACCCACAGCCATGAAGTTGTTCAAGATCAGGGAAAATAACGCTTTTTCCGTGAGTAAAATTCGTATAAAATCCGCGAACTTTTCATTCTGCAGGTGCAGATTTCACTAATTTATAGGTTGGTTTATATGAACAAACCCTTCGATAAACTTAAACTTCATGGCTTTAATAATTTAACTAAAAGCCTAAGCTTTAGTATTTACGATATTTGCTATGCAAAAACAGAGCAACAACGTAAAGAATATATAGAATATATCGATGAGCAGTATAGTGCAGATAGACTAACCGACATTTTAGGTGATGTGGTTGATATTATTGGTGCCAATATTTTAAATATTGCACGTCAAGATTACGAGCCACAAGGTGCCAGCGTAACTATTTTGGTTTCAGAAGAGCCGGTAGAAGAGCAGCAAAATTATGATGCTGACGAAGCACCAGGGCCGTTACCTGACTCAGTGGTTGCACACCTTGATAAAAGCCACATTTGTGTTCACACGTACCCTGAAGCACACCCTGATGATGGTATTTGTACTTTCCGTGCTGATATTGAAGTATCAACCTGTGGCATTATTTCGCCACTTAAAGCGTTAAACTTCTTAATCCATAGCCTTGAGTCTGATGTGGTTACAATTGACTACCGTGTACGTGGTTTTACCCGCGATATTAACGGCGTTAAACATTACATTGACCATGCAATTAACTCGATTCAAAACTTCATGACAGAAGATACTAAAGAAGCGTACCAAATGATGGACGTGAACGTGTATCAAGAAAACCTGTTCCATACCAAAATGATGTTAAAAGAAACCGACTTAAATACGTATTTATTTGGTTTATCTACTGATGATTTGTCAGATGACGAAGAAGAAGAGATTCGCTCAAAACTAACACGTGAAATGCAAGAAATATTCTATGGTCGTAATCTGCCAGATACAGAATAATAGCAACGCATTAAATAAAAATGGCGCTCACTGAGCGCCATTTTTGTATGTGTTGTTTAATGCTACTTAACCAGTAATAACTCGGTTTGTCGGCCATTTAGATACCACACACCGGTTTTATCAAATAGGGCGTCTTCTTCTAGCATTATTCTTATTTCTTTATTCCAGGGCTTTATAAACACCGCATTGTTAAGCTCAATAGAATAAGCGGTATTTAAATGCAGTGGGTAATCGCCATCACCCGGCACACCTTGCTGTGAATCCCACATACCTAATGTCGTGCCAGCTGCATGGCCATGATAGCCAAGCGGGTGCGTATAAATAGTGGGTTTTAAACCTTGTGCAATGGCTTTTTCGCGGGCGGCTTTTAATACCTGATTACCCGTTTTACCAGCTGTAAATTCAGCCGTAAAAATGTCCTGTAGCTTATTACCCTTTTTTAACGCATCAACAAGGTAATCTGGGGCTTTTGTCTCGCCTGGTTTTAAAACATACGCATGTTGTTGAGTGTCGGTATTTAGGCGTAAATACGTAATACCAAAATCAACATGCAGTAAATCGCCAGCTTGAATAACATTGTCGGCATAGCCATTGGTAAAACTGTCTTCGTGGTCGAACGATTTACTGTCGGCGCGTTGTATTGCAATACTTGGGTGAAACCACGTTTGCAGTTTAAGCTCCCTTACGCGCTCTCTAAACCACCATACTAAGTCGTCGCTGGTTGTTTTGCCCACCGTAATTACTTTATTTGAAAAGCCCTCAGCAATAATAGAATGAGCAATAGCAACAATGTGTTTGTACATGTCCACTTCTTCTGGAATGCGTTGCTCTAACCATGCAACAGCCAGCGGCTCGGCTGAGGTTATTTTATTTTTATATGTCGCAGGTAAGTTGGCCATTAAAGTGGTGTAATCGCCATGCACTAAGCCATCAGCGTGTGCCCAATCTGTAGATGTATTGAGAGCAATATTTCGCGGTTGGTATTGCTCAATAAGCTCATTAAGGGCAAGCCACTGATTGGGCTGGGCTTGCTTGTCCCATGCCTTTTTAAACACATTCCCTATTTTATAAGGCGCAATAGCAAAAGCATCTACAGCCCCTGAGGCATTGCGTGCTAGCACTAAAATGGTGGTGCGTCTTGCCGACAACCACGTTGCTGGCAGCATGGTTTTTAATATCGGGTCTTCATTATATTCGCGGCTTATCATTAGCCACATATCTATATTGTGTTGCTGCATTAATGTGGGTAATAAAGTCTTAATACGTTTTTCGGTAATGCTATCGATAAACGCAGCCCTGTTTTTCATTGATAAAATAGCCGGAGGCTCAGCGGCTTTAATTTCAGGACTAAATAGTATGAGTATAAAAGTGAGTAAAAAAACGTATTTATTATTTTGCATGGCTGGCTTATTTTTTAGACGAATATATAAGCTAACATTGCACAAACAATACGATAAACAAATCATTTGCGATAAACCGTAGACACAAAAAAGCCCAGCAAAATACTGGGCTTTTGTAATAAATACTGCTTAGCTAAGCATGCTGTACAGTAACGCACAAACTGCTAATGAACCGACAGCCAGTACAAATAAGGTACTTAAACGATTACGGTACTTTTGTAAGCTAGGCACTTTGTAAACTGCAATCATTGGCATAATGAATAAAATCATCGCAATGATTGGCCCCGATAACTGATCCATCATATCTAGTATGCTTGGGTTTTTAACCGCGCAGAACCAAATAGCGAAAAACATCAGTACCGCACCCACTTTGTCAGCGACTTTAGGGCTCATGCTTGAGTGTTTAGTCACTAACCCAGTAAAGCTTTCGCGTGCCCCTAAAAAGTGACCTAAAAACGACGACATAATCGCAATAAAGGCAACCAAAGGCCCCAGCGTTGCAATAAATGAGTTTTCTGTAATATTAGCTAAATAAGATAAAACAGAGACGTTTGCCGCTTTTGCTTCAGCCATTTGGTCACCGGTAAGCGATAACACGCATGAGAACACAAATAACAAAACAAAGGTGATCAGTAATAAACTAGTACGCTTTAAAATCGCCTCTGACTTAGACGTTGCTAGGTCATCGTAGTGGCTGCGTTGCTTATTAACAAAGCTTGAAATAGCCGCTGCATGGCTAAACGAAAATACAATAATAGGAATCGATAACCAAAGTGTTTTACTAAAGCTACCTAGCTCAGGCAAGGCTGTATCGGGCATTTGCCAGCTTGGGATTAAATACAAAGACAAAAAGAATAAAATACCCACTAGCGGGTACACTAAAATAGCAAATGCGCGCAGCATTAAGCGTTCACCGCCCATCATTAAGCCAATCATTAGTGCAACTAAAATACCCGATAAAGCAACGCGTGACGGCGACTCCATCCCTAGCTGATTGACCATAAAGCTGTCTACCGTATTGGTTAAACCCACACCGTAAATAAGCAAAATAGGAAAAATTGATAAAAAGTATAACAAGGAGATCAGTCGACCCGCATTTACGCCAAAGTGCTCTTCTACCACATCGGTAAAATCAGCCTCTTTATTTTTTGACGATAATACAAAACGCGCCAAGCCACGGTGGGCTAAAAAGGTCATCGGAAAGGCTAAACACGCCATAATAATCAGCGGCCAAAAACCACCAATACCAATGTTAATCGGTAAAAATAAAATACCTGCACCTACTGCGGTGCCAAAAAGACTAAGTGTCCACTGCGTATCATGCAGGTTCCATTTTGATTTAGACGTGTGTGCGTTTTGTGCTGGTGCACTTGAAGGCGTTGCACCTTGAGATGTTGTCATGTGTGTATCCATTATTTATCATAATAATTGCGCCGAAGAATATAGTTTTTAGGCACTCATTTCATGTGTTTTTATGTCTTGGATATAAATTTGTTGTAGCGTATTAGTTACTGACTGTCACGAATATGAAACAGCGTTTAAAAGCTGCGCAATTAGTGCAGGAATATGCCGCGAAATGCGTGAATAATCATCACTTTTGGAGTTAAGAGTGTGAGGAAAATATTTATATGTATTTGTTAAAGTGGTAAATACTTGTTGGGTTTCGGCTCGCTCAACCCAACCTACGGTGTATAAATTGTTATTGAGCTGTCCGCTACTCTAAGCCCGTAGCCCGTAATTTAAGATGCTTGTTGGGTTTTGCTTCGCTTCGCTCAACCCAACTTACGCTCAACTACCTTTATTCTTCGAGTGCCGAAACCACAAAATACGGATTCAAATACTCATCTTTGGTGTTGTACAAAAGCGGGCTACCATCAAGTTGAGTGACTTTAGCGCCGGCTATTTCAGCGATGGCGTGGCCTGCGCCGGTATCCCATTCACAAGTTGGGCCTAAGCGCGGATATATGTCGGCGCTGCCTTCGGCGACTAAACACAGTTTCAGTGAGCTGCCTTTTGACACCATTTCAACCTCATCAAAGCGTTGTACAAATTCAGCTAAATCAGGGGAAGGATGCGAGCGGCTACCTACAACACGAATAATGCCTTTGTTAGGCTTGGTGGTCACTTTAAGCTCGATGCGCTCATCGCCTTTATCTTTAAAAGCACCAATGGCTTCGGCGGCTAAATAAGATACACCCAGTGCAGGGGCATCAACCACGGCTAAAACCGGTTTGCCATTTTCGATTAGGGCAATATTAACGGTAAACTCGCCGTTCTTTTTTATAAATTCTTTGGTGCCATCGATTGGGTCAACCAGCCAGTAGCTTTTCCATGTTTGGCGTACATCCCAACCAATATCGGCACTTTCTTCACTAAGCACAGGAATATCGGGGGTGAGCTCTTTTAGTCCTGCGCTAATGATTTTATGAGCTGCTAAGTCGGCGTCGGTTACAGGGCTTTCATCGGCTTTGTACTCAACGTTAAAGTCTTTATTGTAAATACCCATAATCGCGCTTCCCGCTTTGCGGGCGAGAATAAGGGTTTCTTCTAGCAGTTCAGTCTGATTCATTACATGGGCCTATAGTATATGCTGATGTTTTAGATACGTTATCAGCTGAGCTACCGATTGGTCTAGGGTGTTTTTACTGGTATCTAAAATTATTTCAGGATTAACCGGCGGCTGGTAAGTTGAATCAATCCCAGTAAAGTGTTTAATTTCACCGGCGCGCGCCTTTTTATATAAGCCTTTTGGATCGCGGCTTTCGCACACCTCAAGAGGGGTGTCGATAAAGACTTCGATAAATTCACCCTCATCTACTAATTCACGAACCATGTCGCGCTCAGCTTTAAAAGGAGATATAAACGCAGTAAGGACTAACAAACCAGCGTCAACCATTAGCTTGGCGGTTTCGCCTACGCGGCGGATATTTTCAACGCGATCGGCATCGCTAAAGCCTAAATCTTTACATAAACCATGGCGTACATTGTCGCCATCAAGTAGGTACGTGTGCGCGCCTTGCTGATTGAGTGCCGCTTCTAAAGCATTCGCAACGGTGCTTTTACCTGAGCCAGAAAAACCAGTAAACCATATAATAGCGCTCTTATGCTTTTTTTGTTCGCTGCGCTGTACTTTAGTGGTGGCGTAATTATGCCAAACAATATTGTTATCCATTTGCTGTGTCTCTTTATGCTATAAGCGCGGGCATTAAAACGGAAATACCAGCGGGATCATAGTTAGTACGGTAATTGAATAAATAATAGAAAGGGGTAGCCCCATCATTACATAGTCTTTTAGTCGGTAGTTACCCGCGCTATAAACCATTAAGTTAGTTTGATAACCAAAAGGTGAAATAAAGCTGGCTGAGGCACCAAATGCAACCGCCATAATAAACGGCAAAGGTTCTACGTTAAAGCCAATAGCCAATGAGTAGGCAACCGGAAACGACAGTGCCGCTGCGGCGTTATTAGTGATCAATTCGGTAAATAACACCGTCATTAAAAAGATTGCGATAAACGCGCCATAAGGGCCAAAGTCGCCAAGCACTACAAACATGGCGTCTGATATTTGCCCAGCAAGGCCGGTGCCTATCATCAGCTTAGCTAAACCTATGGCACTGCCTACTACGGCAAGTAACTCAATAGGAAAGCGGCGTTTTATTTCGCTCAGCTTAATCGTGCCACACAGCATCAGCCCAATAAGTAACACTAATAAGCCTTTAACCAGCGGTACTGCACCTAAAATACTTAACCCCAGCACACCTGCAAAACTTAACAATACAATGTTTGATTGTTTTGCACCGAGGTGGGTTTGTAAATCAAGCCCTGAAATATACACAAATTCGCGCTTTAAGTTAGTTAAGTCATAAAAGCTTTTACCAGGGGCGAGGATTAATGAGTCACCCGCTTGTAAGCGCACTTGCCCAAGCCCGCCTTGTAAGCGATCATGACCACGGCGAATAGCAATAACGGCCGCATGAAATTGCTCTCTAAAGCGGGCTTCTTTTACCGTTTTGCCAATTAATTTAGACGACTGACTAACGACAACTTCAACGAGGTGTTCTATGTCTTTTTCGTGTTTGTCGTGCACCACTTTTAAGCCGTCAAAGCGAGTGAGCAAAGGTACCGACTTTATATCGCCTACAAACAGCAGTATGTCGTCTTGTTGAATAATATGTTGGGGGGTCACGGCGCAAATGCGATTGCCATCGCGAATAATTTCAGCCAAAAACAAGTCTTTTAAATCGCGTAAACCGTTTTCTTCTACGGTGCGGTTTATTAGTTTAGAGCCGGTTTGTACTTTCCCTTCTAAATAAAAAGGCACCACCTCTTGGCTATTTTTACCGTTGTCGGGCAGGCATTTTAGCATCACTAAAATAGTGATTAAGCCCACACTGAGTGCGCCTAAACCCACTAAGGTAAAATCAAAAAAGCCTAATGGCGCCATCCCCGCATCTACTGCAAAGCCATTTACGATTAAGTTAGTAGAGGTACCGATGAGTGTAATAGTGCCGCCTAAAATTGCGGTGTACGACAAGGGTAGCAACAGCTTTGAAGGGGAGTGGTTTGGGTTATCTTTTATGGCGGTAATTAAGGAGGCAACCACCGCGGTATTGTTAGTAAAGGAAGACAAAAACGCTGTAGAAAGCCCAAGCTTGGTCACTGATTTAACTAAACTGCCACTGGATAACGATTTAGCTAAGCGTTGAATAAGCGTGGTTTTTTCTATCGCTATCGACACTAAAATTAATAACACTAAGGTAATTAATGATGGGTTAGTATAATTAACCAGCATGTTTTCTAAGTCAATGAGCCCAGTTAGGTAGCTGGTGCCTATGGCACTGACAAATAACCACGCAGGGTTAATACGTGTGCCAAATAGGCACCCGACTAAAAGCAACATAATGCCTGTTAAAATGAGCTGTTCTACCATGCTTTAAATATTCCTAACAGGCGGTTATTAAACGTTATAGCTTTGAAATATCAAGCGCTTGCCAATGTGGAAAGTGCTTGCGTACGAGGGCATTAAACTCAACTTCAAAGTCGCTAAATTTACCCGCATTTTCTTCACGTTGTAGTACCTGTTCTATCATTCCTGCTGCAACCGTTAAGTTTGATAAACGGTCAATAAGAATAAACGAACCTGTTTCATGATTGTGATGGTACTGATCCGCTAAAATAGTCTCGGTGAGCTCGAGTGTCACAATCGCAATTTCGTTTAATTGTAATGAATCTGCGCTGCCATGCTCTAGGGTGTTTACATCAATAGTGTGGTCTATTTTTGTGACCATGGCCGAGGTGTTTTTGCTGCCTAGTTTTAGGTTATAGCTTTTACCTAGTACTAATGGCGATTCGTGCATCCACACAATTTTAGCCTGTAATTGGTTGGTTACTTGAGCTTGCGAATTCGCAGGCACAATAACGTCCCCTCGGCTAATATCTATTTCAGTATTAAGAGTAACCGTGATTGCTTGGCCTGCTTCGGCGGTGTCGAGGTTGCCATCAAAAGTCACAATCTCTTTAATGTTAGATGTTTTACCTGAAGGCAGTACTTTTATCTCATCGCCAACGCGTAATTTACCTGAGGTCAGCGTGCCTTGAAAACCACGGAAGTTTAAATTAGGGCGAACCACATACTGCACCGGAAGGCGCGCTTCAAAACCAGTGTCGATTTCAGCTGCCGGAGAGTCTTCTAACAGCTCAAGCAATGGTTTGTCGGTGTAATAAGGAGTGTGTGCAGAGCGAGTTACTACATTATCGCCTTTGAGCGCCGACATAGGCACAAACTTAATGTTTGATACGTTAAGTTGCTCGGCAAATTTTAAATAATCGGCTTTAATTTTTTCATAAACGGTTTCGTCAAAATCAACAATATCCATTTTGTTAACCGCAACCACAAACTGTTTAATGCCTAATGAGTCACAAATAAAGCTATGGCGCTTAGTTTGTACCTGCACACCATAACGTGCATCCACTAAAATAATGGCAACATCACTGGTTGATGCACCCGTTACCATGTTACGGGTGTACTGCTCATGCCCAGGGGTGTCGGCAATAATAAACTTACGCTTAGCGGTTGAGAAATAACGGTACGCTACGTCAATTGTTATGCCTTGCTCACGCTCAGCTTGTAGGCCATCAACTAACAATGCTAAATCAAGTTCTTCACCGGCATTACCTACTTTTTCGTTATCTTTATGAAGTGCAGCTAGCTGATCTTCATAAATTTGGTGACTATCGTGCAGTAGGCGTCCAATTAGGGTTGATTTACCGTCATCCACACTGCCACACGTTAGCATACGTAATAAGCTTTTATCTTGTTGACGTGCTAGGTAAGCGTCTATACCAATTTCTTTTACTTCGTTAAATGTATCGTTATTTAGGTTAGACATTAGAAATACCCCTCACGTTTTTTCTTCTCCATAGAGCCTGCTGAATCATGATCAATCACCCGACCTTCACGTTCAGATGACGACGATAGCAACATTTCTTCAATAATTTCTGTTAGGCTGCTTGCCGTTGATTCAACCGCGCCAGTGAGTGGATAACAGCCTAAGGTTCTAAAGCGAACCGACTTCATTTGCGGTACTTCACCTTCATTAAGCGGCATGCGATCGTCATCTACCATGATTAAGGTACCGTCGCGTTCTACTACAGGGCGCTCTTTAGCAAGGTACAGTGGCACCATTTCGATATTTTCTTGATAAATGTATTGCCAAATATCTAGTTCAGTCCAGTTAGATAGTGGGAATACTCGAATACTCTCACCTGGATTCACTTGGCTGTTATAGGTATTCCAAAGCTCAGGACGTTGGTTTTTAGGATCCCAGCGATGGTGTTTATCACGAAATGAATACACGCGCTCTTTAGCCCGTGATTTTTCTTCATCACGGCGTGCGCCACCAAATGCTGCATCAAAACCGTACTTATTCAGCGCTTGCTTTAAGCCTTGAGTTTTCATGATATCGGTATGTTTACCCGAACCATGGGTGAATGGGCCTACACCCATTTCGATGCCTTCAGGGTTTTTGTGTACAATTAAATCAAAGCCATACTCTTTGGCTAAACGGTCGCGAAACTCAATCATTTCACGAAACTTCCAGTTGGTGTCTACGTGTAATAACGGAAACGGAATTTTTGCAGGGTAAAATGCTTTACGAGCTAAGTGCAAAAGTACCGATGAGTCTTTACCGATTGAGTAAAGCATAACTGGGTTCTCAAACTCAGCGGCGACTTCGCGCATGATTTTGATACTTTCAGCTTCAAGTTGCTGAAGGTGAGTTAAAGCCATTGTTGGTCGTCCTACTAAAATGATTAAATTAAAATCTGTTAAACTACGCCACGTCTGTCAGCGGTTGAGCAAAGCTACTGATCTGTGCTTTTTCGCCAAACCAGTGTAATTCTTGATGCAGCGAAGCTACTTCACCAATAATCAGTAAAGCGGGTGAAATAATTTGATGCTGCTCAATGAGCTGTGCTAATTGGTCTAACTGTCCTGTGACAACACGTTGATTTTTGCGTGTGCCGTTTTCAATTATGGCCACTGGTGTTGTTGCTGCTCGCCCATGTTTTAATAGCTCGGCTTGAATATGCGGCGATTTAATTACCCCCATATAAATAGCCAGTGTTTGGTTTTTTTGTGCAAGCGACTGCCAATTAAGTTCTTGTCCTTCTTTTTTGCAGTGTCCGGTAACAAACTGAATAGCCTGAGCATGGTCGCGATGCGTTAAAGGAATACCTGCGTAGGCACTACATCCCGCGGCTGCCGTTATACCTGGCACTATTTGGTAATTTACGTTATTGGCTGCCAGTACTTGGACTTCTTCGCCACCACGGCCATAAATAAATGGGTCGCCCCCTTTAATTCGGCACACTTTTTTACCTTGTTGTGCTAAATCAACCAACATCTTATTTGTATCTTCTTGAGCTACGCTGTGATCGCCTAAGCGCTTACCCACACAGATTAAATCGGCATCGCGACGCACTAATTCCATGATCTCATCGGATACCAAGTAATCATATACCACCACATCGGCTTGTTGCATTAGTTGCAGCGCTTTTAGTGTGAGTAGCTCTGGATCGCCTGGGCCTGCACCGACTACGTATACTTCGCCTTCTGGTTCAACTTTGGCATCTAGCATTTGCTCTAGTTGTTGCTCAGCGCCATGGGTATCACCGGTTTGGACTTTGCTTACTACTGATGAATCAAACACGCCTTCCCAAAATTGGCGACGATCAGCAAAATGTTTAAAGCGTTGCTTTACTTTATGGCGAAAGCCACCGACCAAGTTAGCGAGTGGGCCGATATGCTGGGGAATAAGTGTTTCGAGCTTTTCACGTAAACGTCTTGCTAAAACCGGCGCGGTACCCGCACTTGAAATCGCAATGGTAATTGGGTTGCGATCAACAATAGAGGGGAAAATAAAGGTACATTTAGGTTGATCATCCACCACGTTCACAAACACATTACGCGCATTGGCGAGTTCAAATACGGTGTTGTTTACTTCATCGTTGTCGGTGGCGGCAATAATCAAAATTTTGCCATCAAGATGCGACTCTTCAAAATAGGCATCAATTAATGTTACTTCATTATTATGCGCATGTTCTTTTAATTCTTCGCAAAACCAAGGGGCAACTAGCGTTACATCGGCACGTGCTTTTAAAAACGCACGGCATTTTCGCAAGGCAACCTCTCCACCGCCAACAACCAATACGGGTTTGTTGTCGAGTTTGGTAAAGATAGGTAAATATTGCACTGAATAACGCCCCTAAAAAATAATAAAGTGTTTAACTGAGAAGCAGAATATAGTGGCTATTGATAAGTAAAAAATAATTAAATCTTAGTTGATATTCTTAAAAGTTATATTAATCATGTTTTTTAGGTCTAAATCGTATTTAGTAAGGGGTAGAGTGACATTTAGTATAGAAAACGCGCTTATAGTGTTTGGTTATGAGCTATAGCAAGTTTAAGCTATGATGCTCTTATATAGTTTAAGGTCACACAATTTCATAGGCATAAAATGACAAACAATACTCAAAACGCCACGCTAGCCGTTAGCTTAATGGACTTAACCAGTTTAAACACTGATGATAGTCAAGCCAGTATTAACGCATTAGTAAACAGTATAAACCCTAAGCTAGGCACGCCTGCTGCGCTTTGTGTGTTTAGTGAATTTGTTGATGACGCTAAAATAGCACTTGCTAATCGCTTATTGAGCCATGTAAAAGTGGCCACCGTAACTAACTTTCCCTCTGGTGATGCGCCACTCAATGAAGTACTCAATGAAACCCTGATAGCCATAGAGCGGGGGGCCGATGAAATTGACCTAGTTATTCCTTATAAAGCGCTTTTAAAAGGTGAAGCAGATACCGTGCTGGAATACGTGAGTGAGAGTAAAAAGGTATGTGGCAGCCGTGCTAAGCTCAAAGTGATCATTGAAACTGGCGAGCTAAAAACGGCAGCATTTATTACTCAAGCAACCGAACTTGCCATCCAAGGCGGAGCTGATTTTGTAAAAACCAGTACAGGAAAAGTAGCGGTAAATGCCACGCTTGAAGCGACTGAAATAATGCTTAAAGCCATCAAAAAGTCATCAAAGCGAGTTGGTTTTAAGGCTGCTGGTGGAGTCAATACTGCAGTAGATGCAAATGCTTATTTGCAACTAGCAACCGAGATTATGGGGCATGATTATTTAGCACCAGATACATTTAGGTTTGGCGCTTCATCGCTGTTAAATGACGTTTATAAGGTGTTGAATGAAGCGCAGCAGTGATGCCGAAAAACAACAATTAGAGCACGATGCGGCCAAGTTGTTTTTGCGATGTTATGAACAGCAAACGGGAATTCATATGCGCCATATTTGGCATAATGAACCAAATAGACCCGATGTAAGCTGTTATCAAGAAAATCAGCAACTCGATATAGAGGTGGCGCATTTATACGCCAGTGAAACGGAAGCCATGGCCGTGTTAGGCCGGCCACTGTCGATACAAATGCAGCGTGATTTAGCCGACATGGCGCAACAACCAAGCGAACACCGGTTGCAATCAGCGTTGGAGCGCTTATTAAAACAAAAAGCGACTAAGCGTTATTATTCAAAGCGTACGTGGTTGTTAATTCGTAACGCTAGTACTATTTGGCATAAGAGCGACTTTGAAGCGGCAGTCAAAAAAGTATGTTTTCCAAATACCCATCAATTTGAACAAATATGGTTACTGTGTGATTTTTATCGCGGTGAGTTATTACGAGTAGATTAAAAGCGGCTATAGAGTAGCCGCTTTTTTATTGCTTAATTAAAAATCAAAGGTGCTGATTAGTTAAACTTAAACATGTTGCCTAAGCTTTCTAGCCCTGACTGTTGAGTTTTTGCTAAACATTTTGAGTCATCTAAAGATTTCTTTGTTGTTTCATCGGCAAGGCCCGTTACTTTCAAGCTCTTCTCTTGTTGATACTCGCGCAGTGCTAATACAGTTTGACGGTCGTACTTAACGTCTTCAGTTTCAAACTCTTCATAATTAGGTTGGTTTTTTAAATACCCTAAGCAAACCAAGTTCATACGAGACATAGCCAAATCCATTTTTTCGTAATGTGGCATTCTATGATTCGGCACATCGACAGCGACGGCAGCAGGTGCTGCTTTTTTACTAGTTACTTTTGGCGGCGGTGGCGCTGTATAGCCTGCTGCAAGCGTGTTGTTTTGGTTATAACGATAGTAGGTATCTGGAATTTTAGTTTCTAAAAATTCAACGGCTTTAATTATTACTTCTCGTAGTGCCTTTTCTTTTGGAGTGTCTGACCAACCACTAAGGCTTCCTCCAACGAGTGCGCCACCAAAGTTAGTCGCTGCGCTGGTAAAATCAAAATCTTTGCTACCACCCTCAACGCTAGTAGCGGCCAGAATACGTGAAGTGCGCGTATCAATTAAGCGTAAGTCAATAGCCATATGCGATCCAGAAAAGCCAGCTGAAACAGAACTAAACACATCACCAATAAAGCCGCCTGAACCAACACTTGCCCCTGAACTGTCATCATCAAATTCAGTAACCGCTGCAACGACGACAATCTCAGCGCCTTCAATTTCGCCATACGCAGCACCGGATTGTGCACTCACTCTGCCTGATACAGCTAAATCTTGCTCTGAAAGTACAGCGTCTAGTGCTTGGCGCTCCAATACAATAAAGCGATTAGTGCCAACAAGGGCGGTGGTAAGTTGATCTGCCATACCTTCACCAATTTCTTTTCGCCACCACCTTGAGTTATTCGACTTATCAGTGAAACGTGCCACGGCGATACGTGCTTTAGGGCCATTGTATTGCTGTTTGCTTACTTCATTAATGTCAGGCGAGTTTTGATTTGAAGTAACGTTTGTTGAGGTGCTTTGGCATGCGCTTAAGCTGGTTATTAATGCTGTAGCTAGTAGCGTTTTTTGTATGGATGAGAGCATAGGATTTTCCTTAATTTATGTGCTTAATTACATTTGTAGTTATTTTTTTAGCAATGGCTAATTAAGGTTAATTTAAATAAATCAGTAGCTTAAAAATAGTACTCAGGCGAAAGCTTTGAGTACACACGCGAAGCTAATTACTTTTACATGTTTGTGCTTCTCTGTATTGTTTTGGTGTAAGTGAATATTTGGCTTTGAAGCAACGGGCAAAGTAACTTTGAGAACTAAAGCCGGTGTTATCTGCAACTAAACCTATGGTTAAGTCGCTATCAGTTAATAATTTTGCTGCATATTCTAAGCGGGTATTGCGAATGTAATCGCTGGGTGTAATGTCAAAAAGTGCTTTCATTTTTAATTGCAGTGCACGAGGGCTCAAACACATTGCACTGGCAAACTCTTCCACGCTAAACAGTTCATTTTGGTAATTTTCACGCAAGATTGTTTTTAAGCGTTCTGTAAACGTGTAATCTTTATTCTGCTCTATTTGTGCATCTAAGGTCACAGCATGTGCTTGGGCTGATAACTGTTTTATTAGGTGCTTATTTAACGCATCACGAATGCCTAATAAGCCATGAACCCGACTTTTTAATAATGATGCTTCAAAGGGTTTACACAGGTAGTCATCGGCCAGCAAATCAAGCCCCTTTATTCGACTGCGACTGTCTGCTTTGGCAGAGAGTAATAAAACAGGGATATGATTAATAGAGATATCTGAGCGAATGGCACTGAGAAGTTGATATCCATCCATCGTAGGCATCATTACATCACTGAGCACTATATCGGGCATTTGAGTTTGGCACAGCACTAGCCCTTCTTCTCCATTATTAGCGGTGAGGCAGGTGTAGTTATCACTAAATAATGAAACCAGTAACTCACGCATTTCCTCGTTATCTTCAACAATGAGTAGTTTTTTGTTGTTTTCTACCAGCATAGTTTGAGAGGACGCTAGTTGTTTATCCGTTAATAAGTTATCTGATTCACACAATGGCAACGTGACTGTAAAACAACTTCCTTTGTTTATTTTACTGGCTAATGAAATTTGCCCGTCGTATTGCTCTACAAGTTGCTTAACCAGAGCGAGACCTATACCACTGCCTGTTTGGTTGTGTGTTGCAATACGAGTAAAGCGTTCAAAAATAAGCGCTTGCTGGTGCTCTTCAATACCAATACCAGTATCAGATACCGTTATAACAACATTATTGTTTGTGTTAGAAAGCGTTAGATTAACGGTTCCATCTGATGGGGTGTATTTAAGTGCATTGGTCAATAAATTATCAATAATAGATAAAGTATGTTTAGTTTCTAAATTTATGTAACTAGGCTGTTGCGTCGTGTCGTTAAAGGAAAAATTAATATTTTTTTGGGCAAACAAAATAGCAAAGTCGTCTACTATTTGCGCTATAAAAGGGCTTAAAGAATAAGCGGATACATACTCTGTAGCCGAACTTGGACGCTGACTTAACTGTAATAACTCATTGATTAAATTAAGAAGGCGGTGCCCGTTGCGCTTAATTATAGAAACTTGTTGTTGTGCTTGAGCACCAAGTTGTTGCTGTTGTAAGTTTTCTACTGGCGCTAAAATTAAGCTCAATGGCGTTTTAAGTTCATGACTAATGTTATCTAAAAATTGGGTCTTTAGTTGATTGAGCTTTCTTTCTTGTTGAATGAGTTGCTCTGCGGTTTTAGCTCGATAGCGTGACGCTAAAATTAACCATGTAATAATCAAAACTATTATAAAATAAGCCGCATAGGCTAATTGCGTTTGCCACCAAGGAGGCGTTACTGTCAGCTTTAGCATAGTGTGAACTTTGCTCCATTGCCCGTATTGATCTTTTACTTTTAATTGTAATTGATAGTTACCTGCACTTAGCTGTGAATAGTTAACTTGTCGTTGGCTTGCATCGGTATGGATAAATTGCTTATCTAAACCATTTAGCTTGTAAGCATACTGGTATTGATTAGCCGATGAAGCGTTATTAATGGCGGCATATTTAAAGCCAATGACCCCTTGGCTGGTTGGAAAAGAGAGTTTTTTAGTATGGTTTATTAGTTTTGCGGGCTGTTTTTTATCTTTTAAGTAGTTTTTTGTTTCGCTTGCTTGGTTGTAAATTAATAGCTCAGTTAATACTGGGGTTGGGGCTGAAGTACTCAGTTGCAGTTTACTAGGGTAAAACTGATTAAAGCCATTGATTCCGCCAAAAAATAGCTCGCCATCAGGTGCTTGAAAAGCAGCACCTAAAATAAACGAATTATGCTGCACGCCGTCACGAGGTAAAAAATGCTGCATAGCTTGATTCGTAGGATTATAGCGAGTGAGCCCTTGGTTACTGCTTAGCCATAAGTAGCCTTTACTATCATCTTTAATGGCAAAAATATTATCGTTTAGTAATCCATCATGTTCGGTAATGTAAGAGATTTTTTGTGTTTTTTTATCAAGGCGGTTTAAACCACCAAAGGTACCCACCCATAAAGTATCGTTATTTTGTAGGTGCAAAGAAGTAACCATATTATGGCTTAAACCAGTTTGCGATGCCTGATTGGCGGGGTAATGAGTAAATGATTCATCTTCTATGCTTAGATAATCTAAACCTGCACGCGTCCCGACCCATAATCCGTTCGCATTGTGATCAAAAAGCAAAGTAAATACGGTGTTGTTAGCAAGACTATTAGTCGAGTCGTCGTGCTTGTAATGTTGAACCTCTAAGGTGTCGGGATTAAAGCGTGTTAAACCTTGATTGCTACCTAGCCATAAATTTCCTTTAGGATCGCTCGTTATCGCATAAACACGATCGCTGCTAAGCTGATGGCTTTGCATTGTATAGGTAATAAAATTATCTTCAGTTGGTTTATATTGCAGTAATCCGCCGCCATAAGTGCCAATCCAAAGTCGCTGCTTGTTATCTTCATGCAGGCTAAAGACATTATTATTGGTTAGGCCGCTTTGTAATTTTGAGTTAACTTTATAGTGCTTAAAACCTGTGTCGGTTTGTTTGTTTAAACCGTCACGAGTACCAACCCATAATTGGCCTTGTGTATCTTTGAGTAGAGCGCGAACAAAATTATGACTAATGGTATTGTCATCATCGCTCAAGTGCTGTTGATGCGAAAATTGATTGTGCTTTTTATCATAACGTTGTAACCCATAGCCATCTGTACCAATCCAAATGATACCGAACCGATCTTGATAAAGTGACAATAGGTAATCATTAGCAAGCCCATTTAGTTGCTGCTTATTGTGCGGTATGTGCTGAAAATTATTTTTAGATGTACTTTGCTCTGTTTTGTAAAATAAACCTTTACCATAACTTGTTAGCCACAAGGTATCGGTGTCGTCAACTAAGATATCGGTGATCCATACACCTGCAAACTGAGCAAACTCTAGAAAAGCCTCTGTTTTAGGGTTAAATAGGCTAAGCCCTTGTTTGCTTGCTACTAATAGCTGCCCTTGTGCATTTAATTGCAGCCGCCATAAATTTTTATGACTTCCCGCAATGTGATTAAAGGTTTTATGCTTTGGGTTAAACTTAATTAATCCTTCGTTGGTTGCTAACCAGACATTTTGTTGTGTATCTATAACAATATCTTGTATGACTGTATTAGCTTGCTCGGGGCTAGTATAGCTAAACGACTCTACTTCATTCTTGACTATATTTAGACGCGTTAACTTTCCATGCTCATGACCTAACCAAATATTATTTAGGCTATCTGAAGCTAATGACCAAATGCGGTTATCAGTAATAGCCAACTCAGTGTGCGTATTAAAAACCTTAAATTGGCCGGTTTGAGTATCAAGTAAATTTAAACCATTACTGGCGGTAGAAAACCAAATAGCATGTTGATCGGCAGCAAGACAATCGGTGACCCAGTTTCCTGAAATACTAGCCTCAGTAGGGTGAGACTTGAAGCGTTTAAACTCATAACCATCAAAGCGATTAAGACCGCCTTGTGTCGAAAACCAGTGAAACCCTTGCTTGTCAGTGATACTGCAAGTAATCGAATTTTGCGATAACCCCTGTTCACTAGAGTATGTATCTAAGTGAATAGGGCGCGCGACGAGTGCACTGTGAAATAAGCATAAAACGCTTAGAATCACGATTTTGTAAAGTGTATGAAGTAAATGCACCCGCTTCCTTGTGCTATTAATATTCCTAAAAGTGAAACAATCATAAACTGCTTTTTTATTAATGTTAAGTTTGATTTTGAGTGTGGCCAATGAGATTTTAAGTTATGGGTATCTTTTTACTCTTGTGTTAATGAATTGCGTAAGTATAATAGGCATCCACTTTGCAGGGGCGTAGTTCCAATTGGTAGAACAGCGGTCTCCAAAACCGACGGTTGGGAGTTCGAATCTCTCCGCCCCTGCCAATTTTTACAAAGTGAATAAAGTCTAGAACTAAAAATCGGTTTGAGTAAGCTTGTTTTTAAGTTTAGATTTTAATGGATTAACCCTGTCGACGTGCAGGGTTGTTGTGTCTGTAGTTAAGGTAATAATATTATGAGCACGAATATAGAAACACCATCAAGTGGGATGGAGTCAGTAAAGTGGTTAGTAGCAATTGCGCTACTTGCAGGCGCAGTCGTTGGTAATCATATGTTTGCAGATCAGTCTGTATTACTACGTGCTATTGGCGTTGTGGTTGCAATAGCGGCGGGTTTAGCTATTGCTTCGCAAACTTTTAAGGGACGTACATTCCTTGCTTTTGCTAAAGAAGCGCGTATTGAAGTACGCAAAGTAATTTGGCCAACGCGTCAAGAAACAACGCACACGACATTAATCGTAATGGTTGCAACAGTGATTATGGCACTTATCCTTTGGGGATTAGATGGCATTTTATTCCGCGCTGTAGGCTTTTTAACTGGATTGGAGATCTGATCCCATGTCGGATGAGAATAACGAAAAGAAACTACGTTGGTACGTAGTACAAGCTTTCTCAGGTTATGAGAAGCGTGTTGCTCAAACATTATTAGAGCACATTAAAATCAAAGGCCTAGAAGATAGCTTTGGTGAAGTATTAGTTCCTACTGAAGAAGTAGTTGAGATGCGTGCTGGTCAAAAGCGTAAGTCTGAGCGTAAATTCTTCCCAGGTTACGTACTAGTACAAATGGATATGAACGATGCAAGCTGGCACTTAGTAAATAGCACTGAACGTGTTATGGGCTTTATTGGTGGCACATCAGACCGTCCTGCACCCATTAGTTCTAAAGAAGCTGATCGCATTCTTAATCGCCTACAAGAAAACGCTGAAGCGCCTAAACCAGCAACATTATTTGAACCAGGTGAAGTGGTTCGTGTTACTGATGGTCCATTTGCTGACTTTAGTGGTGTGGTTGAAGAAGTTGACTACGAAAAGAGCCGCGTAAAAGTATCGGTACTTATTTTTGGTCGTTCTACGCCAGTTGAACTTGAGTTTGGTCAAGTTGAACAAGATAAGTAATTGATTTAAAGCGTTGTGTTAAAAGTTTCTTAATTTTTGGCACGAAGCTTGAAAAAGGCCGCTGATTAACTTATAATCAGCGGCCTTTTTGTATTCAGGGAAAACGTTTGTTTAACTGTTTACTAAAAAGTGAGAAACCAATTTTTAAACTGGGAAGCCGCTAGAGTACGCGTCCTCGCGCGCACAAGGCTAAGACCCACCTAATGAGGTATTTATAATGGCTAAGAAAGTTGAAGCTCTAATCAAGCTACAAGTTGCTGCTGGTATGGCTAACCCTAGTCCTCCAGTAGGTCCAGCACTAGGTCAACACGGTGTAAACATCATGGAATTCTGTAAAGCGTTCAACGCACGTACAGAATCTATCGAAAAAGGCGCTCCAGTTCCTGTAGTGATCTCTGTTTACGGCGACCGTTCATTTACGTTCGACATGAAAACGCCACCGGCTGCTTACTTACTTAAGAAAGCTGCAGGTATCAAATCTGGTTCAGGCCGTCCTAACACTGAAAAAGTAGGCACAGTAACTCGTGCTCAACTTGAAGAAATCGTTGAGACAAAGAAACCAGACCTTACAGCTTCTGATTTAGAAGCTGCGGTTCGCACTATCGCAGGTTCTGCGCGTGCGATGGGCTTGAACGTAGAGGACTAAGATAATGGCTAAATTAACTAAACGTATGCGTACTATCCGCGAAAAAGTGGAAGTAACTAAAGATTACGAAATTAACGAAGCAGTTGCTCTTTTAAAAGAATTAGCGACAGCTAAATTCGTAGAAAGTGTTGACGTTGCTGTTAACCTTGGTATCGATGCTCGTAAATCTGATCAAAACGTTCGTGGTGCGACTGTACTACCTAACGGTACTGGTCGTGACGTTCGTGTTGCTGTATTCACTCAAGGCGCTAATGCAGAAGCTGCAAAAGAAGCCGGTGCTGAATTAGTAGGCATGGAAGATCTTGCTGAACTAGTTAAGAAAGGCGAGATGAATTTTGACGTTGTTGTTGCATCACCAGACGCTATGCGTGTTGTTGGTCAACTAGGTCAAATCTTAGGCCCACGTGGTCTAATGCCAAACCCTAAAACTGGTACTGTAACACCTAACGTTGCAGAAGCAGTTAAAAATGCGAAAGCAGGTCAAGTGCGTTACCGCAATGACAAAAATGGTATCATCCATACTACGATTGGTAAGGTTGATTTCACTGCTGAGCAGTTACAACAAAACCTTGAAGCTCTAATTGTTGCGCTTAAGAAGGCTAAACCTTCTCAAGCTAAAGGTGTTTACTTGAAGAAAGTAACTATCTCTACAACAATGGGCGCAGGTGTTTCTGTTGACCAAAGCACTTTAAGCACAGTTGTTGCTTAATTGAGTGTTTACATGGCGTGAAATTTGTACTATAATTTTGCGCCATTTTGTTGATTAATTTAGTTAATCGCAAAGTAAAGAATTCGGGTTGAAGTCCATAATTTCGAAGCGCCTTTGGGCAACGCGATAAATTGGGCTTCCGTCCAAGACCGTAGGCGGCTTCGGCCTTAATATTACCTACGTAGACGGTGTGAATCCCCAGATAGATTTTTCCTAATCTTCTGGCTCTCGCCGTAAAAAGCATCTCCATCTTTATTGATGGGGAAGAGTAAAACAGGGAAGCCGATAAACGGTAACCCATTAAACCAGGAGTAACACCCATGGCTTTAAATCTTCAAGGCAAAAAAGCAATTGTTGCTGAAGTCAACGAAGCAGCCAATGGTGCTCTTTCTGCAGTTGTTGCAGATTCTCGTGGTGTAACAGTTGGTGCAATCACTGCCCTTCGTAAAGAAGCTCGTGCAAATGGTGTTTGGATGAAAGTTGTCCGTAACACTTTAGCAAAACGTGCTTTTGAAGGTACAGAGTTTGAGTGCCTTTCTGACTCATTAGTTGGTCCAAGCTTAATCGCTTTCTCATCAGAGCACCCAGGTGCTGCTGCGCGTATCTTCTCAGATTTCGCGAAAAAGAATGAGCATTTCGAACTTAAGATGGCCGCTTTTGAAGGTAATGTAGTAGACGCAGCTATGCTTGCAACTCTACCTACATACGACGAAGCTGTTGCACGCTTAATGAGCGCTATGAAAGAAGCGTCTGCTGGCAAATTGTGTAAAACAATTGAAGCAGTACGTGTACAGAAAGAAGAGCAAGCTGCTTAATTTTAAGTTGTTTAATCCCTTTCGGTGTAAATTTATTTGGACCTTAGAGTCCGTTAATTATTAGGAAATTTGTAATGTCTGTAACTAAAGACCAAATCCTTGACGCAATTGCTGAAATGTCAGTAATGGACGTTGTTGCTCTAGTTGAAGCAATGGAAGAAAAATTCGGCGTAACTGCTGCAGCTGCTATGGTAGCAGGTCCTGCTGCTGAAGCTGCTGAAGAGAAAACAGAATTTGACGTAATCCTTACTGGCGCTGGCGCTAATAAAGTTGCGGCAATCAAAGCTGTTCGTGGCGCAACTGGTCTTGGCTTAAAAGAAGCTAAAGCACTTGTTGAAGCTGCTCCAACTCCAGTTAAAGAAGGTATTTCTAAGGAAGAAGCTGAAGCTCTTGCTAAAGAACTTACTGAAGCTGGTGCTGAAGTTGAGGTTAAGTAATCTAGCTTTTGCTAGGTTCGCTGCCTGAGAAATCAGGCAAGGGCTGGTGATTATTTAATCACCGGCCTTTTTGCGCTATAGAGCGACTATTCTTATAGCGCAAATAAAATCTGATTTATTCTTTAATTTCAACGCTTTATAGTTTGCTAGTGTTGAGGTGGGATTAAGTTGGAACAACAGTTAAATGTTGTACATCTTGGCATAGATGCCAGTTAAGTCTGTTCTTACTAGAACAGGTCGGGTCAAAGATCAGCAAGCTGAGGAACCCCATGGCTTACTCTTATTCTGAAAAGAAACGTATCCGTAAGGATTTTGGTAAACGTCCACAAGTTTTGGATATACCTTTCTTACTGTCGACGCAGTTAGAATCGTTTAAAAAATTCTTAGTCCCGGACGCTGATGGCGATCATGGTTTGGAAGCTGCCTTCCGTTCTGTGTTCCCAATTAAAAGCTACTCGGGAAATTCTGAGCTTCAATACGTAAGTTATCGTATTGGTGAGCCAGTATTCGATGTAAAAGAATGTCAAATTCGCGGTGTGACTTATTCTGCTCCACTTCGCGTGAAACTGCGTCTTGTAGTAATGGACAAAGAAGCTCCAGGCACAGTTAAAGACATTAAAGAGCAAGAAGTTTACATGGGCGAAATTCCGCTCATGACCGATACCGGTACTTTTGTAATCAATGGTACAGAGCGTGTTATCGTTTCTCAGCTACACCGTAGCCCTGGTGTATTCTTTGATAACGACCGCGGTAAAACTCACTCGTCAGGTAAAGTGCTTTATAACGCACGCGTAATTCCTTACCGTGGTTCATGGTTAGACTTCGAATTTGATGCAAAAGATAACTTATATGTACGTATTGACCGTCGTCGTAAATTACCGGCGTCTATCATCTTACGTGCACTTGAGTACACGAGTGAAGAAATCCTAGATATCTTCTTCGATACTACTGCGTTTGAAATTGCTGACGGTAAAGTTCTTATGGAACTTGTACCTTCACGTTTACGTGGTGAAACTGCCGCTTTTGATATCAAGAGCGAAGACGGTGAAGTCCTTGTTGAAAGCGGTCGTCGTGTTACGGCTCGCCACATCAAGAGCATCGAGAAAAAAGGCATTAATCAATTAGAAGTACCACATGAGTACATCATTGGCCGTGTATTAGCGAAGAACTATGTTGATGAGTCAACAGGTGAAATCATCGCGACTGCAAATGACGAGCTAACGCTTGAAATGATGGCTGAATTGGTTAAAGCAGGTCACACTACTATTGATACATTATATATCAATGAAGTGGACAGCGGCGCTTACATGTCAAATACATTAAACATTGACTCGTCAAGCAACCGTTTAGAAGCACTAGTAGAAATTTATCGCATGATGCGCCCAGGCGAGCCACCGACGAAAGACGCGGCTGAAGCCTTATTTGAGAACTTATTCTTCTCAGAAGAACGCTATGACTTATCAACAGTAGGTCGTATGAAGTTCAATAGCCGTGTTGGTTACGATTCAGACACAGGCCCTGGCACATTAAGCAAAGAAGACATCGTAGCAGTTATGAAAGTATTGATTGCTATTCGTAACGGTGTTGGCGATGTTGATGATATAGACCACTTAGGCAACCGTCGTATACGTAGTGTTGGCGAAATGGCTGAGAACCAATTCCGTGTAGGTTTAGTACGTGTAGAACGTGCTGTACGTGAGCGCTTAAGCTTAGGTGACTTAGACGCGATCATGCCACAAGATCTTATTAACGCTAAGCCTATTTCGGCAGCAGTTAAAGAGTTCTTCGGCTCGTCTCAGTTATCACAGTTTATGGACCAAAATAACCCGCTATCAGAAGTAACGCACAAGCGTCGTATTTCTGCATTAGGTCCGGGCGGTCTAACTCGTGAGCGTGCTGGCTTTGAAGTACGTGACGTTCACGTAACTCACTACGGTCGTGTATGTCCAATCGAGACTCCTGAGGGTCCAAACATCGGTCTAATTAACTCATTGTCTACGTATGCACGTACCAATGACTACGGTTTCTTAGAAACACCTTACCGCAAAGTGGTAGACGGTGTAGTAACTGATGAAGTTGATTACCTATCAGCCATTGAAGAAGGTCAGTTTGTTATCGCACAGGCGAACTCAAACTTAACTGAAACCAATGAGTTTGTAGATGAACTTATTCCATGTCGTCACAAAGGTGAATCAACCTTTATGGGTCGCATGGACCAACAATATATGGATGTATCACCACAACAGGTGATCTCTGTAGCGGCCGCACTTATCCCGTTCCTAGAACACGATGATGCTAACCGTGCATTGATGGGTTCAAACATGCAACGTCAAGCAGTACCAACATTGAAAGCGGACAAACCGTTAGTAGGTACTGGTATTGAGTTAACACTAGCGAAAGACTCTGGTGTAACGATTGTTGCAAAACGTGGTGGTGAAGTAATGTATGCCGACGCAAGTCGCATCGTTGTTAATGTACATGAAGAAGAACGCATTCCTGGTGAAGCGGGCATCGACATCTACAACTTAACCAAGTACACACGTTCTAACCAAAATACATGTATTAACCAAAAACCAACATGCATGGTTGGTGAACCGGTTACTCGTGGCGATGTGTTAGCAGATGGTCCTTCGACTGACTTAGGTGACTTAGCCCTTGGTCAAAACCTTCGCGTGGCATTCATGCCATGGAACGGTTACAACTTCGAGGATTCAATCTTACTATCAGAGCGCGTAGTTGAAGAAGATCGTCTAACGACTATTCATATTCAAGAACTACAGTGTATTGCCCGTGATACTAAATTAGGCTCAGAAGAGATCACAGCAGATATCCCGAACGTGGGTGAATCTGCACTAGGCAAGCTTGATGAATCAGGTGTTGTATATATTGGTGCTGAAGTTAAAGGCGGCGATATCCTAGTAGGTAAAGTGACTCCGAAAGGCGAAACGCAATTAACACCAGAAGAAAAGCTACTACGTGCTATCTTCGGTGAAAAAGCGTCTGATGTTAAAGACAGCTCTTTACGTGTACCTAACTCTGTAACTGGTACTGTAATCGACGTACAAGTTTTCACTCGTGATGGTGTTGAAAAAGATAAACGTGCGTTAGAAGTTGAAGACATGCAGCTTCGCGAAGCGAAAAAAGACTTCAACGAAGAGTTCCGTATTCTAGAAGCCGGTGTTTTAGACCGTGCACGCAAGTTACTTGTGGCAGCTGGTTTCGATGAAGACAACTTAGCGTCACTGAATGCTGAAAAGTTACTAACTCAAAGCCTTGCTGAAGAAGACAAGCAAGCTGAACTTGAGCAACTAGCTGCACAGTACGATGAGCTTAAAGCTGAATACGATAAGAAGTTTGAAAACAAACGTCGTAAAATTACCCAAGGTGATGACTTAGCACCAGGCGTACTTAAGATTGTTAAAGTATACCTAGCTGTTAAACGTCGTATCCAACCGGGTGATAAAATGGCGGGTCGTCACGGTAACAAAGGTGTTATCTCGACTATCGTACCAGTAGAAGATATGCCATACGATGACAAAGGTCGTACGGTAGATATCGTACTAAATCCACTAGGTGTACCATCACGTATGAACATCGGTCAGATCCTTGAAACACATATGGGTCTAGCTGCACGTGGTATTGGTGAGCGCTTAGAAGAAATGATGAAAGAGCAACGCGAGCTTCATGAGCTACGCGAATTCATTAAACAAGCTTATGAGATCGGTGAGTCTCGTCAGGTTGTGGATATTGCTAGTTTCTCTGATGACGAAATTCGTCGTTTAGCTGAAAACTTGAAAGGTGGTTTACCGATTGCTACTCCTGCATTTGATGGCGCGAAAGAAAGCGAAATCAAAGACATGCTAGAGCTAGGCGGCTACCCTAGAAGTGGTCAGGTTACACTTTATGATGGCCGTACTGGCGATCAGTTTGAACGTCAAGTAACTGTAGGTTACATGTACATGCTTAAACTTAACCACTTGGTTGACGATAAGATGCACGCACGTTCTACTGGTTCTTACAGCCTTGTTACTCAGCAGCCGCTGGGTGGTAAAGCACAGTTCGGTGGCCAGCGTTTTGGTGAGATGGAAGTATGGGCACTTGAAGCTTACGGTGCTGCTTACACGCTACAAGAAATGCTAACAGTGAAATCGGATGACGTGAACGGTCGTACTAAGATGTATAAAAACATCGTTGATGGTAACCATAAAATGGAACCAGGTATGCCAGAATCGTTCAACGTATTGTTGAAAGAAATCCGCTCACTGGGTATCAACATCGAGTTGGAAGAAAATTAAGCCAATTAGATGCTGCAGTTAGCGCTGCAGCATCTGTTATGGCTGAATAGAATGTAGGGACGAGAACATCCGTCCTCAAGATTAACTCCGACAGGAGAGCTAAGGTGAAAGACTTACTTAAGTTTCTGAAGCAACAAAATAAGACCGAAGAATTCGATGCAATTCGCATTGGTCTTGCTTCACCAGACATGGTTCGTTCATGGTCATACGGTGAAGTAAAGAAACCTGAGACTATTAACTACCGTACTTTCAAGCCTGAGCGCGATGGCTTATTCTGTGCCCGTATTTTCGGCCCAGTGAAAGATTATGAGTGTTTATGTGGTAAATATAAACGCCTTAAACACCGTGGTGTGATCTGTGAAAAGTGTGGCGTTGAAGTAACACTCACTAAAGTGCGTCGTGACCGTATGGGTCATATAGAACTGGCAAGTCCAGTTGCGCATATATGGTTTTTAAAATCATTACCGTCACGTATCGGCTTAATGCTTGATATGACGCTTCGTGATATTGAACGTGTTCTTTACTTCGAATCATTCGTAGTAACTGAGCCTGGCATGACAACGCTTGAGCGTGGTCAGCTATTAGGTGAAGAAGAATACCTAGATGCACTTGAAGAGCACGGTGATGAATTTGAAGCGAAGATGGGTGCTGAAGCAGTATTAGACTTACTGCGTGAACTCGATCTTGCTCAATTAATTGCAGAAATGCGTGAAGAGTTACCTACAATTAACTCTGAAACTAAGCGTAAAAAGATCACTAAACGTCTTAAGTTAATGGAATCGTTCCACCAATCAGGTAATAACCCTGAGTGGATGATCATGACAGTACTTCCAGTATTGCCACCTGACTTACGTCCATTAGTACCACTAGACGGTGGTCGTTTTGCGACATCTGATCTAAATGACCTTTACCGTCGTGTTATTAACCGTAATAACCGTCTTAAGCGTCTACTAGATTTAGCTGCACCAGATATTATCGTACGCAACGAAAAACGTATGTTACAAGAAGCGGTCGATGCGCTACTTGATAACGGTCGTCGTGGTCGTGCAATTACAGGTTCTAACAAACGTCCTCTTAAATCGCTTGCTGATATGATCAAAGGTAAGCAAGGTCGTTTCCGTCAGAACTTACTTGGTAAGCGTGTAGATTACTCTGGCCGTTCTGTAATCACGGTTGGTCCTACACTTAAGCTTCATCAGTGTGGTCTTCCTAAGAAGATGGCATTAGAGCTTTTCAAACCATTCATCTATGGCAAATTAGAGCGTCGTGGCATGGCTACGACAATCAAAGCTGCTAAAAAGATGGTTGAGCGTGAAGTAGCGGAAGTATGGGATGTACTAGACGAAGTAATTCGTGAACATCCAGTATTACTTAACCGTGCACCAACACTTCACCGTTTGGGTATCCAAGCGTTTGAACCTGTGCTTATCGAAGGTAAAGCGATTCATTTGCACCCATTAGTATGTGCGGCGTACAACGCCGATTTCGATGGTGACCAAATGGCGGTACACGTACCGCTAACAATTGAAGCGCAACTTGAAGCTCGCGCGTTAATGATGTCTACAAACAACATCTTATCGCCTGCTAATGGTGAGCCAATCATCGTTCCTTCACAGGACGTTGTATTAGGTCTTTATTACATGACGCGTGATCGTATTAACGCGAAAGGCGAAGGCGCCGTATTTAAAGATCCTAAAGAAGCAGAAAAAGCATACCGTAGTGGTAATGCCGACCTTCACGCTATCGTGAAAGTACGTATTAGCCAATCAGTTAAAAACGAAGAAGGTGTTGTTGAAGACACTGTAACCGTAATTGATACTACTGTTGGTCGTGCGATTCTGTCTTTAATTTTACCAAAAGGCATGCCGTATGAGTCAATCAACCAAGCCTTAGGTAAAAAGCAGATTTCTGGCTTAATTAATGAGTGTTACCGTCGTCTTGGTCTAAAAGACACAGTTATGTTTGCTGACCAAATCATGTACACCGGTTTCCACTATGCAATGAAGTCAGGTGTTTCAATTGGTATCGATGACTTAGTTATCCCACCAGTTAAAGCAGCAATCATTGAATCAGCTGAAGCTGAAGTAACTGAAATCAACCAACAATTCCAATCAGGTCTTGTAACGGCTGGTGAAAAGTACAATAAAGTTATCGATATCTGGTCACGTGTAAATGAAAACTTATCACGTGAAATGATGGCCAACTTGTCAAAAGACACGGTTATCAATGCAAAAGGTGAAGAAGTAGAGCAACCGTCATTTAACTCAGTGTTTATGATGGCCGACTCAGGTGCTCGTGGTAGTGCCGCTCAGATCCGTCAGCTAGCAGGTATGCGTGGCCTAATGGCACGTCCAGATGGTTCAATCATCGAGACGCCAATCACGGCTAACTTCCGTGAAGGTCTAAACGTACTTCAGTATTTCATCTCAACGCACGGTGCGCGTAAAGGTCTTGCCGATACAGCACTGAAAACAGCGAACTCGGGTTACCTAACGCGTCGTCTAGTAGACGTTGCACAAGATTTGGTAATCAATGAAGACGATTGTGGCACAGAAGATGGCTTAACAATGAAACCGCTTATTGAAGGTGGTGACGTTGTAGAAGCACTTCGCGAACGTGTACTAGGTCGTGTTGTTGCTGAGCCTGTTGTTATCCCTGGTACTAATACAGTACTTGTAGAACGTAACATCATGCTTGACGAAAAACTGTGTGACCTTTTAGAAGAGCACTCAGTTGATGAAGTTCGTGTACGTTCAGTTATCACCTGTGATAACGACTTTGGTGTTTGTGCTAAGTGTTATGGTCGTGACCTAGCACGTGGTCATATCATCAATGCGGGTGAATCAGTAGGTGTTATCGCGGCACAATCAATCGGTGAGCCGGGTACACAGCTTACGATGCGTACATTCCACATCGGTGGTGCGGCATCAAGAGCGTCTGCTGAAAATAATGTACAAGTTAAAACTAACGGTACATTAAAACTTCACAACGCTAAGTATGTATTAAATACAGACGGTAAGATTGTTATTACCTCTCGTTCTACCGAGATCACTATCATTGATAGCTATGGTCGTGAGAAAGAGCGTTATAAAGTACCTTACGGTGCGGTATTAACAGTGCAAGACAATGCAGAAGTTCAAGGTAACGACATCGTTGCTACTTGGGACCCGCATAGTCACCCAATCGTTCTTGAGCATAAATCAAAAGTATCGTTCAGCGATATCGATGATTCAAACACTGAAGCACAGACTGACGAACTAACGGGTTTAACTCGTGTAGTTGTTAAAGATCTTGCTAAAGCGAATGCGAAAGAGCCAAAGCTTATCATTGAAAGTGATGAGCGTGGCTTGCAAGAAACGCGTCTTCCTTCATTCACTACGATTGAAGTAACAGACGGCGCGACTGCAAACCCAGGTGACGTGTTAGCACGTATTCCGCAAGAAGGTTCGAAAACTCGTGATATCACGGGTGGTCTACCACGCGTAGCCGACTTATTTGAAGCACGTAAGCCGAAAGATCCAGCTATCCTTGCAGAAATCACAGGTACGATTAGCTTCGGTAAAGAGACTAAAGGTAAGAAACGTTTAGTTATTACACCAGCTGAAGGCGATCATTACGAAGAAATGATTCCTAAGTGGCGTCAACTTAACGTGTTTGAAGGTGAACAAGTGTCTAAAGGTGAAGTTATCGCCGATGGTCCAGAATCACCGCATGACATCTTACGCCTACGTGGTGTGACTCATGTTGCTAATTACATTGTTAACGAAGTGCAAGAGGTTTACCGTTTGCAGGGCGTTAAGATCAATGATAAGCACATTGAAACTATTATTCGTCAAATGCTACGTAAATGTATCATTCTAGACGGTGGTGATACTGAGTTCTTAGCCGGTGAGCAAATTGAAGTGGCGCGCGTTAATATCGCAAACCGCGACCTTGAAGCTCAAGGTAAGATCCCAGCTAAGTTTGAAATCCAGTTAATGGGTATCACAAAAGCATCACTAGCGACAGAATCTTTCATCTCAGCAGCCTCGTTCCAGGAGACAACTCGTGTCCTAACAGAAGCCGCTGTAAATGGTAAGAGCGATGAACTACGCGGTCTGAAAGAAAACGTAATTGTGGGTCGATTGATCCCAGCCGGTACCGGTTTTGCGTATCATCAAGAGCGTATGGCTCGTCGTAAGCAAAAAGACGTTGTTGAAGAGCAAACGGTAAGTGCGGAAGAGGCAACTCAAGCACTCACTGATGCTTTAAACGCGGATTTATCTGGAAATCAATAAACCGAATCTAATCAATAGATTAGAGTTTCACAAGGCAGTTATCTACTGCCTTGTGAGCGGTTTAGGTTGACAGGTCAATCTTTGCTCATTAAAATTCCGCCACCCATTTACTTGCACGTTTAAAACATGCTGGTAAAACAAGGGCGGATTTTTTATTTTTTTCAGTAGTAATTTTAATTTCAGGAGCTATTTAAATGGCAACTATTAACCAGCTAGTGCGTAAGCCACGTCGTAGCAAGGTTACTAAAAGTAACTCAGCTGCGCTTAAAGCGTGTCCGCAAAAGCGTGGTGTATGTACTCGCGTATATACAACTACACCTAAGAAACCAAACTCGGCGTTACGTAAAGTAGCTCGTGTACGTTTAACTAACGGTTTCGAAGTAACTTCATACATCGGTGGTGAAGGTCATAACCTTCAAGAGCACAGTGTAATCCTAATCCGTGGTGGTCGTGTTAAAGATTTACCAGGTGTGCGTTTTCACACTGTACGTGGTGCACTTGACTGTGCAGGCGTTAGCGACCGTCGTCAAGCTCGTTCTAAATACGGTGCAAAACGCCCTAAAGGCTAATTGTTTTCCGTTAGTAAGGCCAAGCACTAAATATTATTAATTATTGTTTTGGGTGATTGACTCGAAAGAGCAAACCTGAATAAACCGGAGATACAAAATGCCTAGAAGACGCGTAATAGGTCAACGTAAAATTCTTCCAGATCCTAAGTTCGGATCGGAACTTCTTGCTAAGTTCGTTAACATCGTAATGTTAGACGGCAAGAAATCTACTGCTGAAAAAATCGTTTATGGTGCGCTAGACGTGGCTGCTGAGAAATCAGGCAAGTCGCACCTAGAAATCTTTGAAACTGCACTTGATAACATCCGTCCACAGGTAGAGGTTAAATCTCGCCGTGTTGGTGGTTCAACTTATCAAGTACCAGTTGAAGTACGTCCAGTACGTCGCAACGCATTAGGTATGCGTTGGTTAGTAGACGCTGCACGTAAGCGTGGCGAAAAATCTATGGGCTTACGTTTAGCTCAAGAAATCGTTGACGCTGCTGACAACAAAGGCACTGCGGTTAAGAAACGTGAAGACGTTCACCGTATGGCTGAAGCGAATAAAGCATTCGCTCATTACCGTTGGTAATCTGTCCTTAACCTTTAAGAGGATTTTATGGCACGTACAACTCCACTTGAGCGTTACCGCAATATCGGTATTTGTGCTCACGTAGATGCAGGCAAAACCACCACAACAGAACGTGTTCTGTTCTACACAGGTCTTTCTCATAAGATCGGTGAAGTACATGATGGCGCCGCAACTATGGATTGGATGGAGCAGGAACAAGAGCGTGGTATCACAATCACTTCTGCTGCAACAACGTGTTTCTGGAAAGGGATGGACGCGCAATTTGACGACCATCGCATCAATATCATTGATACCCCAGGACACGTAGATTTCACTATCGAAGTAGAGCGTTCTTTACGTGTACTAGATGGTGCGGTAGTTGTTCTTTGTGCTTCATCTGGTGTACAGCCGCAAACTGAGACAGTTTGGCGTCAAGCGAACAAATACGAAGTTCCGAGAATGATCTTCGTAAATAAAATGGATCGCACAGGCGCTGACTTCTTAACGGTTGTCGGCCAGGTGAAATCTCGTCTTGGAGCAACGCCTGTTCCAGTCCAGTTACCAATTGGCGCTGAAGACGACTTTAAAGGTGTTATTGACCTTATCAAAATGAAAGCTATTAACTGGAATGATGAAGACCAGGGTATGACTTTCTCTTATGAGGCAATACCGGCAGAACTTCAGGATTTAGCTGAAGAATGGCGCTCTCATTTAGTTGAAAGCGCTGCTGAAGCCTCTGAAGAACTAATGGATAAATACTTAGAAGGTGAAGAGTTAAGCGAAGCAGAAATTAAAAATGCTTTGCGTCAACGCACATTAGCGAACGAAATTGTTCCCATGACCTGTGGTAGTGCATTTAAAAACAAAGGCGTTCAAGCTGTGCTTGATTGCGTTGTTGAATATATGCCATCACCCACACAAGTGAAACAAATCCAAGGTATCCTCGAAGATGGTACCGAGGAAGAGCGTCCTGCTGATGATAAAGCGCCGTTTGCTGCACTTGCTTTTAAGATTGCAACAGACCCGTTTGTTGGCACCTTGACCTTTTTCCGTGTTTACTCTGGTACTGTTAAACAGGGTGATGCGGTATATAACCCAGTAAAAAGTAAGCGTGAGCGTCTTGGTCGTATCGTTCAGATGCATTCAAACTCACGTGAAGAGATCAAAGAAGTCTACGCAGGCGACATCGCGGCGGCTATTGGTCTCAAAGACGTAACAACAGGCGAGACACTGTGTGATCCGAATTCTATTATTACGCTAGAGCGTATGGAATTCCCAGAACCAGTTATCTCTGTTGCGGTTGAGCCTCGCACAATCGCTGACCAGGATAAAATGGGTATCGCGCTAGGTAAACTAGCGGCAGAAGATCCATCTTTCCGCGTACAAACTGACGAAGAATCAGGCCAGACGATTATCTCTGGCATGGGTGAACTTCACCTTGATATCATTGTCGACCGTATGAAACGTGAATTCAGTGTTGAATGTAACGTTGGTAAGCCGCAGGTTGCATACCGAGAAGCTATTCGTTCAACTGTTGAAGTTGAAGGGAAGTTCATACGTCAATCAGGTGGTCGTGGTCAATATGGTCACGTCTGGCTTAAACTTGAACCGATGGATATTTCGGATGATGAAGCCCCAATTTACGAGTTCGTAAACGAAACCGTAGGTGGGTCAGTTCCGAAAGAATACATCCCTGCGGTAGACAAAGGTATCCAAGAGCAAATGGCTCAAGGTGTACTGGCAGGCTACCCATTACTTGGTGTTAAAGCGACTTTATATGATGGTTCATTCCATGATGTAGATTCGAATGAAATGGCATTTAAAATAGCAGGTTCACTGGCTATGAGACAAGGTGCGCTAGATGCAAACCCTGCACTTTTAGAACCAGTAATGAAGGTTGAAGTACTCACTCCTGAAGCAAACATGGGTGATGTAGTTGGCGACCTAAACCGTCGTCGCGGCATGATCGAAGGCATGGAAGATGCACTTGGTGGCCTTAAGCAAATTAATGCTGTGGTACCACTATCTGAAATGTTCGGTTATGCGACTGCTTTACGATCTGCAACACAGGGCCGTGCCTCATACTCTATGGAGTTTTTGAAGTACGCTGAAGCCTCTAAGCAGGTTGCAGATACAATAATTTCAGCTCGCGCTGTTATATGATTTTAGCTTGTCTGGCTCAATACTGAGTCAGGCTTTAATTTCTTTATTAGGAATTTTTTAAGATGGCAAAAGAAAAGTTTGAACGCGTAAAACCGCACGTAAACGTTGGTACAATCGGCCACGTTGACCACGGTAAAACTACACTAACTGCAGCAATCACTAACGTACTTGCAAAAGTATACGGCGGTGTTGCTAAAGATTTCGCATCAATCGATAACGCTCCAGAAGAGCGCGAGCGTGGTATCACAATCTCAACTTCACACGTTGAGTACGATACACCTACTCGTCACTACGCACACGTAGATTGTCCTGGTCACGCCGATTATGTTAAAAACATGATCACTGGTGCTGCTCAAATGGACGGCGCTATCTTAGTAGTTGCTGCGACTGATGGCCCTATGCCACAAACTCGTGAGCACATCCTACTTTCTCGCCAAGTTGGCGTTCCTTACATCGTTGTGTTCATGAACAAATGTGACATGGTTGATGATGAAGAGCTACTTGAGCTAGTAGAAATGGAAGTTCGTGAACTTCTTTCTGAATACGACTTCCCAGGTGATGACTTACCACTAATTCAAGGTTCTGCACTTAAAGCACTTGAAGGCGAAGAGCAATGGGAAGCTAAAATCGTAGAGCTTGCAGAAGCACTAGATACTTACATTCCAGAGCCAGAGCGTGACATCGATAAGCCATTCATCATGCCTATCGAAGACGTTTTCTCAATCCAAGGTCGTGGTACTGTTGTAACTGGCCGTGTTGAAGCTGGTATCATCAACGTGAATGACGAAGTTGAAATCGTTGGTATCAAAGAGACTACTAAGTCTACTTGTACTGGTGTTGAAATGTTCCGTAAGCTTCTTGACGAAGGTCGTGCTGGTGAGAACATTGGTGCACTTTTACGTGGTACTAAGCGTGAAGACGTTGAACGTGGTCAAGTACTAGCTAAGCCTGGTTCAATCAAGCCACACACTACATTCACTTCAGAAGTATACGTACTTTCGAAAGATGAAGGTGGTCGTCATACTCCATTCTTCAAAGGTTACCGTCCACAGTTCTACTTCCGTACAACTGACGTAACAGGTGACGTACAGTTACCAGAAGGCGTAGAAATGGTAATGCCTGGTGATAACGTTAAGATGACTGTAACGCTAATCGCGCCAATCGCGATGGACGAAGGTCTTCGTTTCGCTATCCGTGAAGGTGGCCGTACTGTAGGTGCTGGTGTTGTAGCAACTATCGTAGAGTAATAATTAACGTTTAAGTTAATTGTTAGAAAAAGGTCACTTAGGTGGCCTTTTTTAATGGCTGCGATTTACATCATGTGAAGGTGGCGCAGTTACCTTAGGCATAGGTGCTTTGTAGCAACTATCGTAGAGTAATAATTAGCCTAGCTAATTAATACGAAAAAACCCGAGCTTAGCCTCGGGTTTTTTAATGCCTGCAATAAAATAAAGGTTTCAGGTGCAAGGTTTAAGGTTTTAGGTAAAGCAGCTCGGTGTAAATTTAACACTGTCACTTGGGTTGAGTTTTATCGCACTTAGAGGGTAAAGCATGAAGGTTCTACACTTACCTTATGCATTGGTGCTTAGTAGCAACGATCGTTGAGTTCTCAATTACTGTAATGCTGCAGGTTTCAGGTTTTAATGAGTGAAGTTTGGCGTTCCTGTTGTTGTCGTAACGAAGTTTAAAGCAGCATTGATACCGCTGCTTAAAAATTAACGAGGCTATTTTAAGGCTTGTTTATCGTTATTTAAGTTGGAACGTTGTTATAATAGGTAATAATTAAATAGTCAGTAGCGCAGAGAGTCCAATGGAACTTGAACAAGATAGCAATTTAACACTTCCTTTATTTATTCTAGATGAAACACTAAGTACCCGTGACTTAGCGCAGCCTGACTTGGAAATTTCAGTTATCTTAAGTGATGAGCTGCTTACTCAACTATGCCAGAACCCCAGTGCTGACAGTAGTATAGGCATTAGCATTGCAGACTATGAGTTGAATATCATCAATTCAAGCTTTGCTACCATAGCGCATAGCGAGCATGACGCTCAATTAACCATAACACAGGGCCCTCTATTAAGCGCTGTGGTGACTACTGTTGAAAACCTAACATTCGTATCACCACAAATCGATATGATGCCTACGTTCGATTTAGGTGATGAGACTGAATAATGAAAAAAAATATTATAGGTACTTTTGTACTGATTATCTTAAGTGGTTGTGCTTACTTAGGTAATGCACATTACAATGAATTATTCGGTCCTGAGAAAACACAAGATCGTATGGTTGCTCATAATAGCGGTGCTGGGGCTGAGTTTTTACAGCAAGTAAAGCCTGTACTCGATAACCGCTGCGTGGTTTGTCATGGCTGTTATGATGCGCCTTGCCAATTAAAACTCTCTTCTCCTGAAGGTATCGACAGAGGCCTCAGTAAAGAGTTGGTTTACGATGGTACTCGGTTGTTAGCCTCAACGCCGAGCCGATTATTATTTGATGCAACCACGACTGAGCAATGGCGTGATAAAGAATTTAGCCCGGTATTAAACGAGCGAGCACAAACTGAAGAAGCCAATTTAGCGGGTAGTGTGTTATTTAATACGCTGGTATTAAAGCAAAGTTCACCCTTGCCAGAAGATGAAGTATTAGATGAACGTTTTGATTTTTCACTTAGCCGCAACCAAAGTTGTGCGACGATGGGTGAGTTTGACCAATTAGCGGATGAGCAACCGCATGCGGGTATGCCTTATGGCTTGCCTGGAGTGACTGCTGCTGAATTTCAGCACTTACAAAACTGGATTAAAAAAGGCGGGAAAATGGCGCACATCAAGCCGCCATCAGCTGCTGAGCTTGCGCAAGTAAAAAACTGGGAAGCATTTTTAAATCAAGATGGTTTGAAGTACCAATTATCAGCGCGCTATATTTATGAGCATTGGTTTTTAGCACACATCTACTTTAGTGATGCACAATCACCTAACTTTTTTAAGTTGGTACGCTCAAGTACTCCCCCTGGTGAAGACATTAAATTAATAAGTTCTCGTCGCCCTTACGATAATCCAAACGTTGAGCGTGTTTATTATCGACTGCTTCACGACCGTTCTACTATTTTATCAAAAACACATTTACCGCTTAAACTTAATGATGAAAAGTTGGCACGTATTTACCAGCAATTTATTGCGCCAAATTACACTGTATCTAGTTTACCAAGCTATGAGCCTACCCTTGCATCAAACCCGTTTAAAACGTTTGAAGCACTGCCTATAGATGCAAAATATCAATTTATGCTCGATGAAGCTGAGCTAATTATTATGGGCTTTATTAAAGGCCCTGTTTGTCGTGGTCAAATAGCACTCAATGTGATTAATGATCATTTTTGGGTGGCGTTTGCTGATCCTAAAAAGGTAGCGACTCCGGCGGTAGGTAAAATGTTGGTGCAACATGAGGATGCATTAGAGTTGCCCGCAGCAGAGGAAAGTAATGCGTTACCGATTTCTAATTGGGTCAAATACTCGGTTCGCGAAAAACGTTACTTAAAAGCCAAGGTAGAGCTTGCTAATAATCTGTTCAAAAACGGCGAGCATTTAACCACCGACTTATTGTGGAAAGGGGATGGGCACAATCAAAATGCGGCACTGACTATTTTTCGACACTTTGATAGTGCAACTGTAGTTAAAGGCTTTATTGGCCAACAACCTAAAACTATGTGGGTGCTTGATTACGCGCTGTTTGAGCGTATTCATTACTTGTTAGTTGCGGGCTTTGATGTGTATGGCAATATTGGCCATCAATTAATAACGCGCTTATACATGGACTTTTTACGTTTAGAAGGTGAGCACAACTTTTTAGCTTTGTTACCTGAAGCTCAGCGAGAGACAATTAAACAGAGTTGGTATCGAAAATCACCACCTAGTTTGTCGACCTTTTTTGAAAACAATCGTGAGTTTAGTCAACCCAGCGGTATTAACTATCAAACAGATGAACCGCAATCAGAGCTATATGGCTTAATTAAAGAGGCATTAGAGCCCGTTTTAAGTCCTCGTTATGACTATAAAAAAGTACCCGCACCATTAAGTGCGATTAATACCATGCCTGCTAAAGCAGTTAACTTACTGCCACAGCTATCGTATGTGCTAGTGAAAGAGCAGGATGGCCACACAGGCTATACGATTATTCACCATAACGCGCACTATAATATTTCGAGTCTACTAAACGAAGATGGACAGCGCGCCTATGAAGAAGATACGGTGACAATTGTTCCGGGCTTTATTGGTGATTACCCTTCTGCAATTTGGTATTTAAATAACGCCCAACAGGTTTCGGCCTTTGCCGAACAGTTACCGCTAATGCAAGTGGAAGCTGATTATCGCGCTTTAAAGTCTAAGTTTGCGATTCGTCGAACTCACCCGCAATTTTGGCAATACAGCGATATTTTACATCAGGTTGCCCGCCAGTACCGAGGTGTTGAATTTGGCATGTTTGATTATAATCGACTAGAAAATCGTTAGGTACACGCTAAACGGTTACAAGAGCCCAGCTTAACTAGCTGGGTTTTTTATATTTAATAATTTAGTAATTAGTTTGCTAAGCTTAGGCTACAGTTAAAACAAAAAAAGTAACCTAGTGTATGTTCAACATTGTTAAGAGTATTCGCAAACGTTACCGTTGGGCTTTAGTTGCTATTGCCTTGTTGGTCAGCGTATCTGCATTACTGATGCAATACTTCTTTTCAGTGCAAAAATACGATGCAAAAATTATCAATATAGCTGGCAAGCAACGTATGCTTTCGCAAAAAATAGCTTGGCATAGCAATGCATTAATTAATCAAACGGATAACCACGCACAACATCTTCAATCGTTAAAACACTCCCTTGAGTTATTTGAACAAGCCCATGAATATTTACTCACTAAGGATGAACAAGGTGACGCAGTTTGTCTAAATACACCTTTATTTGATTTATATTATGCCCCCCCAAGCAACTTAGATGCAGAAGTGTTGGCCTTTATAACGCAAGCTAAAAATTTGGTTTCTCGAAAGGAGCCTATTAATTTGGCTTCGTTTTCTGTGAGCGAAGTTGAAGCATTACTCAAAAAATTAGACACTGCGGTGAGCTTATTTGAGCAACAAGCGGTAAAAAAGGTTGATTGGATCTCTAGTATTGAACTGCTTTGTTGGTTTTTTACTCTGGCATTATTGTTTTTAGAACTTAGATTTGTGTTTATGCCGATGGAAAAACGAGTTCTGCAGACCTTACAAAAGTATCAACAACAAAAAGAATTTGCAGAGCAGGTAAGTAATAACAAAGAGCACTTTATTGCACGAGCCAGTCATGAATTTAGAACCCCATTACAGGGGTTAATTACCTCGATCGATGAGCTAAGAATTCCCACTTCACAGCAGGATATACAGCGCCAAGCTCGGTATTGCTCGGCGAGGTTGTTGGCGATGTTAGATGAATTACAAGATTTACAAGCGCTGAGTTTAAATCGTTGGTCGTTAAACCCGACCTCTGACAACTTACTAACCACCATAAATAAAGTGTTAGTTGTGTATGAATATGGTTGTACTGAAAAAGGGTTAAAGTTAATCAGAGAGTTAGCAGCGAGCTTAGACTGCGCGGTGATTGTAGATCATGCACGCTTACAACAAATAGTTAATGAGCTACTTAGTAATGCATTAAAGTTTACAGAGCAAGGAGAGGTAAAAGTCATCGCTACGCTCAACAATAACCAACTATCGCTGAGCGTCGAGGACACCGGCTGTGGCTTTGATCACCTTATCGAGCAATTAGAATTAGACAGCACTGAGCAAAGTAACCATTTTCAAGGACTCAGAACAGACCTTGCCCGTGTACAATATATTGTTGATGCCTTTAAGGGCGAGATTCGTTTTGAAAATAATCGTCAGCAAGGGGCATCTGTATTTTTAACATTACCATTAGAGATGGATACTACTTTAAGCAAGTCATCGTCAATGCCTGATAACTTACATTGTTTAGTCGTTGAAGATAACCCACTTAATATGCTGGTACTCACTAAGCTATTAACTGCATTGAACATACACGCTGAATGCGCTGAGAATGGCAAAATAGCGTGTGAAATGGTCGCCAAAAAATCTTATGACGTCATCTTTATGGATTTAAATATGCCGGTTATGGATGGGTTTGAAGCCACTAAAATCTTGCATGATAACGATAAAACACTGCCGATTATTGTGGTTACCGCAAACACCTCTGATAGTGATCTTGCTCGCGCTAAAGCTTGTGGAGCAATAGGTCATATTCATAAACCCATAGATCAGCAAAGTATAATCGCGGCGCTAAACGATGCTTTTCTACCTGAGGTTGATTAAATCTCACTTGCTTAATTATTCCTTATTACGTTAGTTTGAGTTTTTAAGCTCTGTTTTGGGATCTAACGTGCGCTCAATTTTACTACAGCAATTTAGTGGTTATTTATCTACCGATGACAGTGAACGGTATTATATCGACGATTTAACTTGGCAAGTAAAGCAGGGTGAACATTGGGTCTTACTCGGGGGTAATGGTGCTGGAAAATCAGCACTCGCAGCAGCGTTAATTGGTGAAGCAAAACAACAAAGCGGGCAACGTCATAGTACCTTTAACAAGCTACAATTAGTGTCAAGTGATCTACAAAAGCAGTTACTTAATACGCATCGTAAAAGTGAAAAGCCACAAAAAGTAACAGACATGCTCTTTGCTGAGCCTCAAATAAATAGCGATTTATGCCAACTGTTAATCACCGCTTTTAATTTTGATGCCTTACTTAATCGTGATTTTACTGATTTATCTACTGGCGAAACGCGTAAATTATTATTAATTAAAGCGCTATCTGCTAACAGTGATTTAGTTGTGCTTGATGAACCATTTGATGGCTTAGACTCTGAATCGGTTGGGCAGCTCAACCGCCTATTACAGCAGTTGAGCGCACAAACCTGCTTTGTGTTTGTGCTAAACCGTGTTGACGAAATTCCAGCGTTTGTTGATCACTTTGCTTATGTGAATAATGGTCGTTTACAACATAGCTTGGCAAAACCGTGTGCAGCAAAACAAGCGGATTTATTCAAATTACTTCATTTAGAGCATACATCATTAAGTATTCCCGGTGCGCCTGAGCGCTGTTTTAAATCAGCGACAAACATGCCACTTGTTAAGCTCACTAATGCTCATGTGCGTTACAGCGAACAAACAATTTTTGAAAATTTAAACTGGACGATTAACCAATATCAGCACTGGCAACTCACCGGGAAAAATGGCTCAGGTAAAACTTGTTTATTAAATTTAATTACAGGTGATAACCCTCAGTGCTATAACAATGAGATTGAAGTGTTTGGTTTTAAGCGTGGCACAGGGGAGAGTATTTGGGATATAAAACAGCACATTGGTTATATTTCAAATACGCTACATTTGCAGTATCGAGTGAGTATTTCGGCGCTTAATACTATTATTTCAGGGTTTTTCGATAGTATAGGTTTATATCAACAAGCCAGTGAGTTACAAACGCGTTTAGCTAAAGAGTGGTTGGCACTAATAGGTTTAAGTGACAAAACAAATAGCGCTTTTACCCAGCTATCGTATGGCGATCAGCGACTATTACTGATTGTGCGCGCAATGGTTAAACATCCTGCTTTGCTTATTTTAGATGAGCCATGTTTAGGGCTTGATGAGGCAAATCGTCAACGCGTTTTACTGCTGATTGAAAAGGTGTGTGCTGCAAAAACGAGTACCGTTATTTATGTAAACCATCATGCAGCAGATACCATTAAAGGGATTGAACACACCTTAAAAATGGAAGATTTTAAACCGGCTCACTATGGGCAACAAGCTGCTCATAGTGAGACGCTTATATAAGCTTGTTTATAACTGAGTAACCTTAAACCCTTGGTCGCGAAGTTGTTTAATTAAACCATGCTGCTCAACTAAGTGCAGAGCACCTACCGCAATAAACACCTTACCTTGTTCAAGTTTAGGCGTGAGCTGAGTGACCCAATTATTATTGCGCTCAATAAGCATCACTTGCTCGCTTTGTTGACCGTATTGGCTGTCATCAAAACTGGTGTGGTAATAGCTGGTTAGGGTTTGCATATCGCCCTTTTTCCATGCATCCACTAGGGTGATAAAGTAGGTATTAATATCGCTTAGTTGCTCAAAAGTTTCTGCCATCATGGCATTGCTTAATGACTCTAAGCCATTAAACATCTGTAGTTGTTGCTCTATGGTTTCAAGCTCCGCAATGTTAATACTGTGCTTTTGCGCGTACTCGAGTATTTGCTTATCGATGCCGTTTTTATCAGAATAGCCCGCGTTTTGAAACTCAATTTGCATCATGGTCAACATGACAGCCCAAGGTTTAAAACTGTTGAACATGGCAATATCAATCGATTTTTTAGCAAAGTAGTCTTTGAGGAGTTGATAATTTTTTTCTGAAAGCTCGCTCTGTAGCGTACGCCCGTTAGTAAGCAGCATAAACGGCATAGAACGTTGTTGCATTTGTAATGGTGATAGTTTACTTATATCCACTTCAACAACAACTTGATTACTGTCATCCAGTGCGTGAGTCACTTTTTGTGGTAGCCCTTTCATGCTGGCATCACCCACATGCACGGTGCCAAATAAATACGAGCTAGCGCCTTGTTTTTCTATTTTGAATAGAGCCGGTGCTGCATAGCCATTGACGCTAAAGGCTAAAAGTAATAACACCATAAATAAATGACTAATACGTAATGACACGTTCATAAAATCCTATCCAAGTTTAAGTCGTTTTATAAATACTAACTTAGTTTACTTTATAGGTAACGTAAAAATGCCTGATTAATCAATCAGGCATTTTTCGGTGTTATTGATACCAATTATTGCTGTAGGCCATGTTGCCATAATTAGCCAGCGCACGAGCTTGCTTGATGAGTGCGCTATCGTTATGTTTGGGGTGTAATTGCTTATTTTTATAAATATAGGTGGTTGCCGGTTTATCTGGCTGCAAAATAACAACGTTATCATTTTGCATGTAAGCAAAGTTTTTATCGTACTGCATCATTGCACGCTGCTTATTTTTGGCCACAGGGCGAGTGAGATCGTGACCAATCATTGGGTGTTCACCGCTGGCGCCAATAAGCGACAGTAAGGTGGTAGGAATATCCAGCTGACTGGCTAATTGATGATCGCGTTTGGGCTTAATACCGTTTCCAAAAATAACCGCAGGAATTCTAAAGTGATCAATAGGTACAAGGCTGGAACCAGACACGCGTGAGTCGTGATCAGCAATCACTATAAACACAGTATCGTCCCAGTAAGATGACTTTTTCGCCTTTTCAATGAATGTGCCTAGGGCATAATCTGCATATTTAGCTGCGTTATTACGGCTTTGCTTTGGTTGCTCAAACAGGGCTATTTTACCGTCCGGAAATTCATAAGGGCTATGATTAGAACTACTAAAAATCAGACTAAAAAATGGCTTTTGCTGTTGTTGTAATTTATTCAGCTCTTTATCTGCTTGAGTAAATAAATCTTCGTCAGATGCGCCCCATGAACCATTAAAGTTAATGTTATCGAAGCTTTCACTATCAACAATATCACTAAAGCCGTTACCCAAAAAGAAGCTACGCATGTTGTCAAAGTGACTTTCTCCACCATAAATAAACTGAGTATGGTAGTCCTGCTTTGCTAAAAAACTAGCCAAGGTAAAAAAGTCACGTTGTGATTTATCGAGTTTTACAACCGCGCGTGAGGGAGTCGGTGTAAAACCGGTTATAACTGCTTCAATACCGCGTACAGAGCGAGTGCCGGTAGCGTATAAGTTATCAAATCCCCAGCCCTGTTGATAAAGTGCATCTATATTAGGCGTTAAGGGTAAGCCACCTAAGGTACCTACATAACGAGCGCCCAAGCTTTCTTGCAGAATAATAACCAGGTTTTTCTTTTTACCTTGGTAGCTTGCCTGATGAAAAGTGCGGGTAGGGGCATTTGGATTATTAAATATTGCTTGAGGATTTTGCATGGTACTGCGTACTGTGGCGAGTAACTCCTCTTGAGGGACCTTGCCATAATATGCCTGACTTGATTGCTCATTGGAGAGCTGTTTTAACGCAAATGCTACGCTATATGATGAATTAAGCGTGAGGTCATTCAGCAAGTGGTCGGTCGAAAATGCCACCATAGCGGGGTTTAATGGACGATGGCCTAATGAATTTCGAGCGCCTAACAGTGTTAGGCTACATATAATAACAGCTAATAGTGATAGTTTTATTGCCCCTAGGGACGAGCGGTTTTGCCATTGCTGAGTAAGAATTTTGTTAGCAAATTTAATGGTGAAAACGAGCGCTAAAACAGCGAAGAGGACTTCGAGTTTGTAACCTGAAAAAATCATTTTAGAGACTTCTTTAGGATAAATAAGGTATTCAATAAATAGGCGATTAGGGCGTAAGTCGTATTCGTTAATAAACGTGGGTGTAATAACCTCAAAAAACACTAACATTGCAGCCATTATTACTAAATACCACTTTACGACTCCTCGAATATAAGCAGTTAATTTGAGAGCATGTGCTGCAAGTGTTAGTAACAAAGCGGGGGTTATGATGTAGCATAATGTTGCTATATCAACACGTAAACCGCCTACAAAAACAAAGTGCCAGGCGCCTTCGGTAAATACACGGCCACTTTGCCACAAACTTAAACCTAATCGCGCAAAAGTTAGCAAGCATAGGAGTGCGAAAAAAAATACCGCTAAAACCCACAATGGCCCCAGTACTTTTTTAGTGCTACTGATTAAGTCCATAGCACAGACCACCAAACTAAAATAGCAATAAGCATGGCGATAAAGACACTGGCGGATGCAATATCTTTAGCTAGGCCTGATAGTTCATGATATTCGCTACCGATGCGATCAACCACCACTTCGACTGCGGTATTGACCAACTCAGCAAATAACACAAACAATAAGCTGGCAATCAAGATTAATTTGCTACTTAAAGTAATTTCTTGCAAGCAGGCAAATACGCCTAGCAAACTAAATAAAACCAACTCTTGCTGAAAAGCAGCCTCAAATCGGCTCATCCATTTTAGGCCGTTAAATGTATGGCTTAAGGTAAAAATTAGGCGCATTAGGCCTTGGCGTTTTATAACGGTTTTATTATTCATATTTTAGTTTCGCTATGGTTAATCGTTTGACATGACGCGAGTAAATCTTCAGAGGTTTGGTAGGTTTTACTCGCAACACCGGTTAAGCTTAAAAGGGTATGAAAAATAGCATCGTGTGATTGCGCTAAAGTGCTATTTAAGTTGTTTAGACACTTGGCTGTAATGCGCTGATTATGCTCATCAGCCCAGATGTAAAGAGGCACATGGGTTTGAGCTGTTGGTGCAAATGCATAGGGAAAGCCATGTAAGTATGCGCCATTTTCACCGAGCGACTCGCCATGGTCTGACACATACAGTAACTGCTTATCAATATTAGCTGGCAGTGCCTTTAACTGTTCAATAACTTGAGCGTTGATAAAATCACTATAAGCAATTGTATTATCGTAGGTGTTAACCAGTTCTTCAGCGCTACAGTTTTGAATATCGCTGCGGTCGCAGGTTGGACTAAACTGTTTAAATTTTTCAGGGTAGCGCTTAAAGTAAGTAGGGCCATGTGAACCCATCATATGCAGCACTATAACCGTATTAGCCTGACTCAAATTGGCAAGCTTGTACTTTAAAGGGGCTAGTAACGCTTCATCAAAACAGTATTTACCATCACATAGTTCAGATGCTTTGGTATCAATATTAATGGTAGGTACGCGCGTGCAGACGTTTTTACAGCCACTGTTATTATCAACCCACAAGACATCTGCGCCTGCTTGTTGTATCAAATCAATTACGTTTTGCTGGTTATCACTGTCTAAACGAGAAAAATTGGCATGAGTTTGCAGTGAAAACATACATGGTACTGACACTGCTGTGGCCGTGCCACACGACGATACGTTATCGAAATAAGTGACATTATGTTTTTGCGTGTATTGGTTGGTATTACGCTCATAGCCTTGGTAGGAAAAATTTTCAGCTCGAGCGGTTTCACCAACCACGATAACAGTAACTCGTGTTGTGCTTGGCGATGCTAAAGTTGGCGTGGTATCAATATTTTTAAATTCAATATCGCTATAAAGTAACTGGTCACGGGCGTATTTGTAGCCACTAGAGAGATATTGAAATGGAATAATTTCTTTTTTAAGAATACGGTTATTACGACCCGTTGCCGCGTAATCGGCGTAAAAGTTAACGACCACTAATGCAATCAGTGCAAAGCTTGCTAAAAGCAGTTTAAGACGGCTAATAACTTCTTTGTATGGGCGAGCGCAGTTTATTTTTATTCTACTCAAAATAAAGACAGGTAATGCGGCAAAAAGCAGTAAAAAGCCAACAAGTTGCAGGTTTAAATAGCTTAACGCTTCACTAGAGTCAGTTTCGACGGTGTTTTGTATCATGGAATAATCAAACACCACACCATAGTTCAATGAGCCATATAACGCCGCACTCGAGAGCACTAGCAGCAAGTAGTTAATGGGTTTTAGTATTCCCCGAATAGAAACCACTGAAAAGAATATGATTAGCAAACAAATCAGTAGTAACGGCACAGAAAACAAAAATAGCCATGAAAATGTGTGCAACGAGGTAATAGCGCTAAACGCACCATGCATAAATGGAATATTAATAACTAAGCCGTAATAACAAGCCATAAAAATAATGAATGCATTAGCACTGCAATTAAAATAAAAGCGTTTTTTAGTATTTTCTTGCGGTTGCTTACTGAGTTTGAAAGTTGGGTTCATAACACGCCTCTTTTTCGTGAACGTTGTTATGCTAGGCTGCCAGACTTAAGAAACTCTTAAGAAATCGATTTATTTTAATTTTGTTAGATAAAAATGAGGTGGCTTACTAAAAATTAATCAAACCAGAATTCAGTGTTATAAGAATAGTGAATTTCCTGAGTTGAAATGAAGGGATAAAAAATCTATTTAACCTGGTTTAATTGAATTTTAAAACCTGAGTAAGCGTGTTTTTATAATTATTTTGAATTGAATTTGGTGTTGACTTACCGCCCTGAGCGCGGTACTAATATAAAAAGACAGCGAAACAAGATGTTCGCAATGACTAAATCTTAAATGGTACTGAATTTTATGCTTAAAAATGCACTTAACCTAGTCCTGATTATTATCGTGGTGATTATTCCCGCGAGGGCTTCGTAGTGCTTTAAAAAACTAAGCATTGAAAAGCCCTCCGCACTTAACCGTCCGGGGGGCTTTTTAGTTTTAGAGTTAAATTTTTAATGGGTTGTCACACAGGAATGAGGATTTACTAATGACAGGCGCAGAACTAACAATCGATTTACTCGCCAAACACGGCGTAGATGAAGTATTTGGCTACCCAGGTGGTGCTATTATGCCCATTTACGATGCCTTGTATGGTGCGCCTGTAAAACATTATCTTACTCGTCATGAGCAAGGTGCAGGGTTTGCCGCCGTGGGCTATGCACGCAGTACTGGACGTTTAGGTGTGTGCTTGGCAACATCAGGCCCTGGAGCTACTAATTTAATTACCGCATTGGCAGATGCCATGATGGACTCAGTGCCTTTACTTGCTATTACAGGGCAAGTACCAACCGCCGCTATTGGCTCTGATGCTTTTCAGGAAATTGACGTGCTTGGCATGTCGCTTTCGTGTACTAAACACAGTTACATGGTTGAGCGAGCAGAAGATTTAGCCGAAATATTACAAGAAGCGATGCATTTAGCACAAAGCGGCCGTCCAGGCCCCGTTTTAGTTGATATCCCCAAAGACATTCAAATGGCGCAGGTGCCTTTTAAACCTTGGTTAGCGGCAGATGAATACTTACCGCAACTTAATTTAAACCAAGTTGCTATCGCCAATCAATTACTCAGTGAAGCCAAGCAACCCGTAGCGTATGTTGGTGGGGGCGTTCATGCCGCTGATGCGCAAAATGAATTAATGCAATTTTTAAATAAAACGCAGATGCCTGCGGTTTCAACCCTTAAAGCATTGGGCAGTGTATTACCTGATTACGAATATGATTTAGGCATGCTAGGTATGCATGGTGGTCAAGCCGCTAATTTAGCGGTGCAAGAATGTGATGTATTAGTGTGTATTGGTGCTCGCTTTGATGACCGTGTAACAGGCAACTTAGCTAAGTTTGCTGCAAAAGCAAACGTGATTCATTTAGACATAGATGCAGCCGAGGTCGGTAAACGTAAACCCGCAAAGGCTTCTTTAATTGCTGATTTAAAAACCTCACTTCCCGCCCTTGAGTGCGTCGTTACGCCAAAAGCGTGGTGCGATCATAATAAACAAATGATGGTTAAGCATGCATGGCGCTACGACTATCCTGGTGAAAAAGTATTTGCCCCTTATTTACTTAATCAACTAAGCCAGCGTATGCCAAGCACCAGTGTTGTTTGCTGCGATGTGGGTCAGCACCAAATGTGGGTTGCGCAGCATATGAAATTTAACCATCCATGCAACCACTTAAGCAGTGGCGGTGCAGGCACCATGGGATTTGGTTTACCTGCGGCAATCGGCGCACAAATAGCGAGAAAAGATGACTTTGTGATCACCGTATCAGGTGATGGCTCAATCATGATGAATATCCAAGAGCTTGCCACTATTCGTCGTAATAATTTACCAGTAAAAATACTGATACTTGATAACCAGCGTTTAGGCATGGTACGCCAATGGCAGGAGTTATTTTTTGAAGGGCGCTATAGCGAAACTAACTTGTCAGATAACCCTGACTTTGTGCAGCTAGCGGCTGTTTTTGGTATTGCGGGGCAAACGATTACTCATGCCAACCAAGTGGATGATGCAATTACAGCCTTATTAAATAGTGATGGGCCTTACATTGTTCATGCTTGTATTGATGATAAAGAAAACGTATGGCCACTTGTTCCACCTGGGGCTGCTAACGATGAAATGATGACGGAGAAAGCACAATGAAACATAGTTTAACTATTGCCTTAAAAAGCCAAAGTGTCGCAATCGAGCGCTTTTTACGTGTCGTGCGTCATCGTGGTTTTGATTTAACTCACTTGCAGCTCAATATGGACGATGGCCAATATAATATGGCCATGACGGTTGATAGCGATAAACCAATTTATTTGCTTACCAGTCAACTAAATAAATTGGTTGATGTGAAACATGTAACGCTACAAAGCTTACAGCAACAAGCTGTATAACAAAAAATTTAACAGATTTTACGAGTAACTGTTCACGTGGTTACTCATCAATTTTAAGAATGAGGAATGCCCGCATTTATTGCGGCAAATACTGAGGTAACTATGGTTAAATTAAGAAGTGCAACGACTACTGAAGGACGTAAACGCGCAGGCGCAAGAGCATTATGGCGTGCAACAGGCATGACCGACACCGACTTTGGTAAACCAATTATTGCTGTGGTTAACTCATTTACACAATTTGTGCCGGGGCATGTGCATCTTAATCAGCTCAGTGAACTAATGGCTGAAACCATCACCCAAGCGGGCGGTGTTCCAAAAGAATTTAATACCATCGCCATAGATGACGGTATTGCCATGGGGCACGGCGGTATGCTTTATTCACTGCCATCGCGCGATTTAATAGCCGACTCGGTAGAGTACATGGTCAATGGCCATTGTGCTGATGCGATGATTTGTATCTCAAACTGCGACAAAATCACCCCTGGGATGATGTTAGCGGCGCTGCGTTTAAATATACCGGTTATTTTTGTATCGGGTGGCCCTATGGAAGCGGGTAAAACTAAATTAGCCAATATCGATATTAAACTCGATTTAGTAGATGCCATGGTTAAAGGTGCCGATGAATCGGTAAGTGATGCCGACTCAGAGCAAGTTGAACGCTCTGCATGCCCTACCTGTGGGTCGTGTTCAGGGATGTTTACTGCCAACTCAATGAACTGTTTATTAGAAGCAATAGGCCTTGCGCTGCCGGGTAACGGTACCACGCTTGCGACCCACAAAGACCGTAAACAATTGTATGTTGAAGCAGGTGCTCGCATCGTTGATTTATGCCGCGAGTATTACCAAAAAGATAACCAAGACGTACTGCCTCGTGCCATCGCTAATAAAACCGCATTTATGAACTCTATGGTGGTTGATATTGCCATGGGCGGCTCATCAAATACGGTATTACATTTACTCGCAGCGGCACAAGAAGCTGGCGTTGATTTTGATATGTCACACATTGATGAACTTTCACGTAAAACCCCGTTTTTATGTAAAGTTGCCCCAGCTACCGCGCAATACCATATTGAAGACGTACACCGCGCTGGTGGCATGATGGCCATAGTACGCGAGCTTGGTAAAGCCGGCTTGGTTGATTTATCGGTTAATCATGTTGCCGGCATGACCATGGGTGAGCTGGTAAAAAAATGGGATGCAACGGATCCTAATAACGAAGTGGCGCGAAAGTTTTACCGCGCGGGTCCCGCTGGTATTCGTACTACTAAAGCCATGAGCCAAGATTGCCGTTGGGACGAAGGGGATAATGACCGTGAACATGGTTGTATTCGCAGTGTTGAACATGCATTTCGTCAAGATGGCGGTCTGGCGGTACTTTCAGGTAACTTAGCGGTTGATGGCTGTATTGTTAAAAGTGCCGGCGTTGTCGATGAAATGCTGCACTTTGAAGGCACTGCTGTTGTTTATGAGTCTCAAGATGACTCTGTAGAAGGGATTTTAAATGGCGAAGTAAAAGCCGGCGATGTAGTTGTAATTCGTTACGAAGGCCCTAAAGGCGGCCCAGGCATGCAAGAAATGCTATACCCAACCAGCTACTTAAAATCAAAAGGCTTGGCTGAAAAATGTGCCTTGATCACCGATGGTCGCTTCTCGGGTGGTACGTCAGGTTTATCAATTGGCCATGTGTCTCCCGAGGCAGCCAGCGGTGGCGCGATAGCTTATGTTGAAAATGGCGATAAAATTATCATCGATATCGCTACTCGAGAAATCACTTTAGCATTAAGCGATGAGAAACTCGAAGCTCGCAGGCAAAAACAATTGGCTCGTGGTAAACAAGCTTATAAGCCGCTTAACCGCGATCGTTATGTGTCATCTGCGCTTAAAGCGTATGCGCTACTTGCAACCAGTGCTGATAAAGGTGCGGTGCGTGATTTAGCCAAACTGGAGGAGCTTAGTTAGGTATGGTTTCTCAAGAACTCGATTATTTTCGCGCTATTATCCAAGCCAATATGGAGCCTTTAGCTAAGGTGACTGAGGTGAGTGAAATGGCCGAATTGAGTGCACGATTAGGTAATCATGTTTGGTTAAAGCGTGAAGATCAGCAACCGGTGTACTCGTTTAAATTACGCGGTGCTTTTAATAAATTAAATAAGCTGCCAAAGGGCTCGGTCGTGATAACCGCATCGGCAGGCAATCATGCTCAAGGGGTGGCGCTGAGTGCTTCACACCTAGGGCATAAAGCCACCATTGTTATGCCCGTAACGACGCCTGAAATTAAGGTTAATGCGGTAAGGGCATTGGGTGGGGAAGTCGTGTTACATGGTCATCAATTTGATGCCGCAAAGGCGTATGCGCTTGAATTAACTGAGCAGCGAAACGGCGTATTTGTCCCTCCATTTGATGACCCCGATGTCATTGTTGGTCAAGGCACAGTTGCCCGTGAACTAATGCAACAGCTGAACGACTTAGACGTGGTATTTATTCCTGTTGGCGGCGGCGGATTGCTGGCGGGTATGGCGGTATACATTAAATCGCTGCGCCCAGATATCAAAGTGATTGGGGTCGAGGCTAATGAAAGCGCTTGTTTAAAAGCTGCCATGGAAGCGGGAGAGCCTGTAGAGCTAGAAAGAGTAGGAAGCTTTGCCGATGGTGTTGCCGTAAAAATAATTGGTAGCGAAACATTTAGACTGGCGCAAAAGTTTTGCGATGAAGTGGTGACCGTGTCAGATGATGAAATATGTGCTGCCATGCAAGATATTTTTGTATCAACCCGTGCTATTGCCGAACCTTCAGGCGCACTTGCAACTGCAGGGCTTAAAAAATGGTCTCAGCAGTCGGGTTTAAAGGGGTTAAACTTAGCGGCTATTTTGTCTGGTGCTAATTTAAATTTTGATCGCTTACGCTATGTAGCTGAACGTACTGCATTGGGTGAGAAGAACGAAGCATTATTAGCGGTAACAATTGATGAAAAACGCGGTAGCTTTAAACAGTTTTGTGCCTCTTTAGGTGGGCGCGCTATTACCGAATTTAACTACCGATATGCGGGGCCTGGCGAGGCGCAAATTTTTGTTGGTATTGCACTGCGCCAAGGATTAGCAGAACTTGAGGAGCTTAAACAAAGCCTAACCGATAATGGCTATTCGTTTTGCGACTTGTCAGATAACGAATTAGCAAAACTGCATGTACGCTATATGGTTGGTGGTAAAGCGCCAGAGCAGCTACATGAACGCTTACTGCGGTTTGAGTTTCCAGAGTACCCAGGTGCATTAGCGCGCTTTTTAGATACACTGGGTAGTAATTGGAATATCACTTTATTTCACTACCGTAATCATGGCGGTTCAACGGGTAATGTATTGGCAGGTTTTGCTATTGAGCCAAGTCAATATGAGATGTTTAATGAGCACTTAAACCGCCTAGGTTACAGTGTTCAAGACGAAACCCATAACCCGTGTTTCACCCAGTTTTTAACCACACAACCTCAAGCAGAAAAGCTTGAAAAGCTCGCCTTAGCATAATCCTATTTTAAGCAGGCATCTTCTGTGGATGCTTGCTTTATCAGCTGCTTTACATATAGTTACGTTAATCACTACGTTTTTTGGAAACTCTCTTTGTTACTTAAAGGAATGATAATTAGCGCCTGCCTTTTTTGTAGCCAGTTAATGGCGCAGGAATCAGTCACACTACAATTAAAGTGGACACATCAATTTCAATTTGCGGGCTATTATATGGCTCAGCAAAAAGGGTATTATGATGAGGCCGGTTTAGACGTTACTATTGTGCCTGCAGATCAAAAACGACCCAATAGTTTTGGCGCGGTAGAGCGTGGTGAAGCCCAGTTTGGGGTTGCGCATTCTGGTATTTTACAGCAGCGTATTGCAGGTAAACCCTTTGTCGCCATGGCTGCCATATTACAGTTTTCTCCTTATTGCTGGATGGTCAAAGAAAGTTCTGATATTTTTCATGCCCGTGATTTTGTCAATAAACGTGTAAGTGAAGTGAGTAAAGAGAGCAATTCTGAGTTGTTAACTATGCTCAAGCGCAGCGGTATAAATACCGAAAAGTTGGCTATATACAAAGGCGATAAATTACAAAAAGCATGGATGGAAAATAAAATAGATGCCATCGAAGTCTATGTTACCGACTTACCTTATTATATGGATCAGCAAGGTATTGCTCATCGACTTATATGTCCACAACGTTATGGTATGGACGTATACGCAGATATTTTATTTACCAGTGATAACATGATTAAGTACCACCCCGATACGGTAGAAAAGTTTTACCAAGCGAGTTTAAAAGGGTGGCGTTATGCGGTAATGAATATGGATGAAGCCATCGCCATTACTCAGCAGTTTTATGCCCCTGAACGTAGTTTTCATCAATTAGCTTATGAGGCCGAAGTGCTAAAAGACTATATTGCGCCGCCAAGCACCAATGTGGGTAATATGTCGATGGCCAAATGGCGTTTAATTGCTGATTTATATGAGATTGACCAAACAAAGTTTGACGAAGTAAAAGCCGATTTTATTTATAAATATAAAAAACAAGAAACGTTGCAGCTTTCTTGGATGCTGATTGCGGCCATTATTATTAGTATTATTTCTATTCCCCTTTATTTACGGTTAATGTTCAAAGCACGCTAATGGCTAATTTAACCAATAGAAAAGGTGGGAAAGTTAAGTAATCCCCTTGCTCTGCGAGGTTAAAAAAATAACCGCTTAATTAGGCGCGAGTGTACTGGTATAATTTATTGCCTTTTTAATATTTTAAGCTGTTATGACCTTAACTGAGCAATTTACTGCCCTCGATTCGTTACTGATGAATACGCGCTCGTATTGGCAATGTACTGCGTTTGATTTTGACTGTTTACCGTGGCCTGAGTTACACGACCCCCTAACTGCTTTAACTGATCTGGACGTTGCTGAGTTAGATACTGATCAAGCGCAACTTTATCAGTTTTTTTCACCTTACATACCCGGTATTGAGCAATTAAGCCAATTAGCTTCACTCCCTGTCATAACAAGCAGTCGAACGGATTATCCGTTTTGGATTAGTAACGGTATTAAAGGACGAAAGTTTACACAGCTACAAGACTTTGTTGGTGCGCTACCTGCCAATGATCAGCCTATTTTAGAGTGGTGTGCAGGCAAAGGCCATTTAGGACGAATGTTAGCTTTTAATGGTGCGCCGAGCGTGCACAGTATTGAGCTACAATCTCACTTATGTGAGCAAGGACAAAAAAGTGCGCAGCAACAGGGGCTTGCTATGCAATTTAGCCAAGCTGATGTACTCACAGATAACACTCAGGATTTTTTTAACCCACAAACCCATGCCGTTGCTTTACATGCCTGCGGTGCGTTACATCAAACTTTTATGCATCAAGCCAGTGCGGCCAAAGTAACACAAATTAGTTTTTCACCTTGTTGCTATCACTTGTTTACCGAGAATAATTATCAAGCAATGAGCGAACAGGCGAAGCGAAGTGCGCTTAATTTAACTCATCGAGATTTAAAACTCGCCTTGCAAGAAACCGTCACGGCTCCATCGCGAGTGGGCAAAGTACGAAAAACAGAAGTTGAGTGGCGACTCGGGTTTGATGCTTTAAGAAAGTCACTCACCGGTGAGTTGGCGTATGTTAGTGTGCCCTCAGTGAATAAAGCAATATTTTCAGATTCGTTTGAATCATTTTGTAAGTGGGCGGCAGATAAAAAAGCCTTAAAACTGCCAAAAGATATTGATTACAATAAATTTTTATTGATTGGGCAGGCGCGAAAAAAGATAACCGAGCGAGTTGAACTGGTTCGACATGTGTTTAGAAGAGCAATAGAAGTTTGGCTTGTGCTCGATCGTGCTTTATATTTGCAACAGCAAGGCTATAACGTCAGTGTTAGTACATTTTGTGAGAAGCAATTAACACCCCGTAATATTTTAATTTTAGCCAGTTTAACGCCCTCGACCTAAAAGAGATGTAATGAGAAATTTAAATAACCTACTAGAAAATAATAAACGCTGGGCATCTAGAACGAGCGAAGCTAATCCCGAATTTTTTAAAATTTTATCGATGCAACAAAATCCAGAATATTTATGGATTGGTTGTTCTGACTCACGAGTTCCTGCTAATCAAATTGTTGATTTATTACCAGGTGAATTGTTTGTGCATCGTAATGTTGCCAACGTGGTAGTGCACACAGATCATAATTGCTTATCGGTTATGCAGTATGCGGTTGAAGTATTAAAAGTTAAACATATTATGGTTGTTGGCCACTACGGTTGTGGTGGTGTACAAGCGGTATTAAACGAAGATCGCTTTGGCTTTATTGATAACTGGCTACGCCATGTTGGTGATGTAAAAGAAAAGCATTTAGAGCAACTTAATGCTCTACCAGAAAAACAGCGTCTTGATCGTTTAATTGAGCTTAATGTGATTGAGCAAGTGCGTAACGTATCGCGCACTAGCATTGTTCAAGATGCTTGGTTACGAGGTCAAGAGCTCACAGTGCATGGCTGGGTATATGGATTAGAAAACGGTCACCTGCATGATTTAGAGTCGGTAGTTAGCTGCGCTGAAGAAGAATGCACTAGCTATAAAAAGGCAGTACACCATGTACTGAACAAGTCAGCGGGTAGTCACGCTTAATATGGCTAAAACGGCGTTAATAATCGGCAGTACCGGCTTAGTGGGCAGCCAGTTATTACAACAGCTGTTAGCATCTCCTTGCTATACGAAAGTAGTGAGCTTATCGCGCCGCCAATTAGACTTTTCTCATCCTAAATTAACTAGCCATGTTATTGATTTTGAGAACCTGACACATTACGTTGAGTTATTCAAAGGTGACGTGTTTTTTTCCTGCTTAGGCACCACGTTAAAGCAAGCTGGAAGCGCAGCAGCACAGCGTAAAGTTGATTTTGAATACCAATTTATTTGTGCGCAAATGGCGGCCAATAACGGTGTTCCTCATTATTGTTTGGTGTCATCAAGTGGCGCAAATGCGCATAGCATGAGCCGTTACCTAAAAATCAAAGGGGAACTTGAGCAGCAGGTAAAGCAGCTTGGTTTTTCGCGCTTGAGTATATTGCAACCGTCTTTGTTAGTCGGCGAGCGATCAGAGCTTAGAATTGCAGAAAAGTTAGGTGAGGTGGTACTGCCACTGTTAACGCGTTTTGGCATCTTCAAACGGTATAGACCAATAACCGGTGAGCAAGTAGCTAATAAATTGCTAAGGGTGAGCATAGAGCAGCAACAAGCAACGGGTTACTATGTGCTCGACGAGCTATTTGAATAACTGAGTGATTAGCGCCATAAAGCAGGTTCGTCTATGGCGTTATATTTATTATTCTGCGTCTGTTTTTGCCGATAATTGCTGTTCAAGTATCGCTACTTTTGCTTCTAATTCAGTTAGCTTTTCACGGGTGCGGATCAGCACTTGGCTTTGAATATCAAACTCTTCACGGCTTACAAAGTCCATTTCGGCAAGCTTATTTTGTAACACTTGCTTGGTTTTACCTTCAAGTGTATCAGCCAGGTTTTTTACACCTTGTGGCATGTTATTAGTGATCTGTTTCGCAATTTCTTCAAGTTTTGCTGGGTTAATCATAGTCGTCCCTTGCCTGTTGCCTAAAATGATAATAACTAATATTACCTTATTGGCTAGGCGTATTGTAGTGATTACGTTAAAATTGCCCGTCTTTTTGCAATCAGCTGGTCGTTATGAAACTCAATCCTAAACAAGATGAAGCGGTAAAGTACATTAGTGGTCCTTGCTTAGTATTAGCTGGCGCAGGCTCGGGTAAAACACGAGTTATCACCAACAAAATTGCTTACTTAGTACAGAAGTGTGAGTATCAAGCGCGTAATATTGCGGCGGTTACCTTTACCAATAAAGCGGCTAAAGAAATGCGCGAGCGGGTTTTGCAAACCTTAGGAAAGCAAGAGTCTAAAGGTTTATGGGTCTCTACATTTCATACACTCGGGCTTGAAATCATCAAAAAAGAGTTAAAAACACTGGGTTTTAAGCCTGGTTTTTCGCTGTTTGACGACCAAGATACGAATCAACTACTCGGTGATTTAACCGAAGATGAGCTTAAAAAAGACAAAGACTTACTTAATCTACTTAAAATGCAAATTGGTAGCTGGAAGAATGAACTCATTTTACCAGAGCAAGCTATTCGCGAAGCCAGAGAGCCACAAAAAGCCTTGTTCGCTCAATTGTACGCACGCTATCAAAACCAACTTCGCGCTTATAATGCACTCGACTTTGATGATTTAATTATGATCCCCACGCTGCTTTTAAGCAGTAACGCCACTTCACGTGAACGTTGGCAGCAGCGTTTTCGGTATTTACTGGTGGATGAATACCAAGATACTAATACCAGCCAATACCAATTAGTAAAATTGCTGGTTGGTGAACGTGCACGCTTTACTGTGGTAGGAGATGACGATCAGTCAATTTACTCTTGGCGTGGTGCTCGCCCACAAAACTTGGTGCTATTAAGTAAAGACTATCCAGGATTAAGATTAATAAAACTAGAGCAAAATTACCGTAGTGCAGGGCGCATTCTTAAAGCGGCTAATATATTAATTGCAAATAACCCCCATGAGTTTGAAAAAAAGCTCTTTAGTGAACTTGGCTATGGTGAGCAAATTAAAGTCATTGGTTGTCGCGATGAAGAGCATGAGTCTGAGCGTGTGGTTGCAGAGATTATTTCTCATAAGTTTATGAAGCGCACCAGCTATAAAGATTACGCGATTTTGTACCGGGGTAATCACCAAGCGCGTGGTTTTGAAAAGTCGTTAATGAGTAACCGTATACCTTATAAAATTAGCGGCGGGATGTCGTTTTTTTCACGTTCTGAAATTAAAGATATCATGGCTTACTTACGTCTTTTAGTGAACCAAGATGATGACAATGCCTTTTTAAGAATCGTGAATACGCCACGGCGTGAAATAGGCACGGTGACGCTTGAAAAACTAGGCACCTTAGCCAATGAAAAACATCAAAGCTTGTTTGCCACCTGTTTTGATAACGACTTAGGATACAGACTAAAAGGACGTGGTTTTAATGCGTTAGCTGGGTTTGCCCGTTGGGTGGTTGAGCTGTCGGATAACGCAGTACGCAGCGATACCTTAGAAGCGGTCAAAGATTTAGTGCGAAATATTAATTATGAAGCCTATTTATATGAATCATCACCGAGTGCCAAAGCCGCCGAAATGCGGATGAAAAATGTCTCGGAGCTGTACCGTTGGATCACCGATATGCTGACTGGCGATGCCGATAATCCGCCAATGACGTTAGCTGAAGTGGTTAGTAAATTGACCCTGCGCGATATGCTAGAGCGTAACGAGGAAGAAGATGAAGCAGATGCAGTACAATTACTTACGCTGCATGCTTCAAAGGGACTCGAGTACCCTTATGTATTTATGGTAGGCATGGAAGAGGGGCTATTACCACACCAAGTAAGCATTGATGAGGATAATGTAGATGAAGAGCGCCGCCTTGCCTATGTAGGTATTACCCGCGCGCAGCAAGAGCTAACCTTAACGTATGCTAAAATTCGTCGTCAATTTGGTGAAACATCGCAAACGGAGCTCAGCCGGTTTGTGCAAGAGCTACCACAAGATGACTTAGCCTTTGAAAACAAAAAAGCGCCTAATACTCAAGCTGAACGCATGGAAAAAGGCCAAGCTCGGGTTGCAAATTTAAGGGCAATGCTAAAAAAACCACAATAGCATGTGTTTAGCGTTATTTTGATTCTGAGCTTATAAGTGTTGAACGTATCGCGCTTTTAAGTGGGTGCTGTTTGGCAACAAACAAGTTCAAGCCATGCTTATCTAAAAGGGCTCTGAAGTTTAATATTGACGGGCCTTTAGCAATCACTTTAATGTGTTTAAGTTTAGTGATAGCCAGCAAACCTTGTAGCTGCAAGTCATAGCATTCCTGCTGCAATATTCGTTTACTGAAAGTGGAGCTTAATAGTAAGTAATCAAATTCTATCTCGGTCACTAAATTAAGCTCGCATTTATCCTTTGCGAAATTATTTAGACCAATAGAGTAGCCCAGCGCTTTAAGCTGTTTTAAGTTTTCTAGTTGCAGCGCACTGGCGTAACGTAATTCTTGATCATCAAACAACAAACAAAGTGGATCAATGTTTAATGGCTGCTTTAGTGCAGCAGTTAATAAAGAGAACTCATGCTTTTCTAAAAGCAGACTTGAGCAAGGCAGAAGAGCAACGCTTATTTCAGAGTCTTTCGCTTGTTGATACGCTTGTAAAATCAGTTGGAGTTCTACTTTTATATGCTGTTCTTTATCACTTGCAAATTTCTTTAAAATATCAAAACTAGTAAAGCCAAGTACAGGGTGTTCACCAAACGCTTCAAATAATGAGGCATATTGATAATGCTCATCCATAGAAATAATATCTGAGCTACGAAACGTCATAGGTAATACATCAAGATGGTGCAATGTTTGTGACTCATGTTGCAGCATTGGCTCTGTGAGTAACGGGTGAAATAATTCGAAGCGATTTTTACCAGAGTTTTTAGCGTAATACATTGCGGCATCAGCATCTCTAATAATTTCATCTGTATGTTTATAGCTTTGTTTTGAATAAGTGATACCAATACTCGCGCCGCTTTGCACACAAATACCTTTTGTACAAAAAGGTTTTCGCATGATGTTGATGATTCGATTTGCAACATCTTCAGCTTGGTTTGGCTCGGTTAAATGAGTGAGTAAAATTACAAATTCATCTCCCCCTAAGCGTGCTAATAAATCATGCTCACGGATACATTGAGAGAACAACTGACCCACGCTAATTAAAAATTCGTCTCCGGCATGGTGCCCAAGCTGGTCGTTTATATCTTTAAATTTATCAAGGTCAATAAACAGTACCGCAAAGTGCTCATCAGGGTGACGTTGGTAAAACTGTAGCGTTTTTTCTAGCTGCGTTAAAAATAAATTACGATTAGGCAAGCTTGTTAATGAGTCATGGTGCGCATCGTGATACAGCTGCTGCTCTATTTTTTTACGCTCATCAATTTGCATCTGTAAATGCAAATTTGCTTGGCTTAGCTCTTTGGTTTTTTCGTTTACTCGAGAAGCGAGCTCTTGGTGGCTCTTTTTCAGCGCCTGTGAGGCTAATTTTGTTTGTAATACCGTGGCAATTTGATGCGATACAAAGGTTATGAGTTCTGCATCATCTTGTGTGAAAAGGTGTTCATTATTATAAGCTTGGCAAACAATTAAACCTATAACTCCTTGCGATGTTTTTAGCGGAGCGCCAAGCCAGCTGGTGGCTCTTCTAGATTCATCAATTGGTTTTTCACGCTCTACAATGCCACTATCTAATAACTCTTGTGCTCTTTGCGGGTGAATTATTTGTGTTTCTTCGGTGCTGATCACCAGCTCACTGTACCCTTTTGCAAAGCGCCTTGGTTGGGTGCTGCCTTGAAATTCGTCAACACTGTAAGGAAAACTAATCCAGCCCGTTTCTTTATCATACAAGGCAATATAAAGATTTTTTGCGTAAGTGATGGTTTTTATTATTTCGTGTATTTGAAAATAAGCATCATCTAGGTTTTTAGCTTGAGTTGTCAGCTCTGAAATTTTAAATAATATTTGCTGGCGTTGCAGGGCGCTTTTTCGCTGTTGTATTTCAACATTTAAAGCATCATTGCTTTGCGTTAATGCACGGGTTCTTAGTTTTACTTCTGATTCGAGCAACTCTCGTTTCTTAACGCGTTCAATAGCTGTCGCTAAATAAAGTGACATTGCTTCAAGTAGGTTTATTTGTTGCGAACTATAACCTTGCTCAGTGTCGTAACTTTGCGCTGCTAATACGCCAATAATATTTTTTTCTTGATAAACTGGAACGCCTACCCAGTGTTCTGCAGGTGTACCTAATGCTTTAAATAAGCCTTGCTGTGCAGCATCATGCATTTGTTGCTTAGTGAAATAAGTGGTCTTTCCTTGCTTAAACACATAACCCGTTGCGCCTTCTTCAAAATTATTCTCCCGATTAAGTGGTACAGAAATTCCATCTTTTTCATCAGAAAAATAAGACAGTTCCAACTGTTGTGATTGCGGCTCAACAAGCACCACATAAAAGCTTTTACTCGGGACATACTTTTGTAAAATGTCATGAATAGCTGGGTAAAGTAAGGTTAATTCGGCAACAGTACTTGCTTGCTCTGATAGCTGTATCAGGGCATTGTGGAGGTGGTAGGCATGTTTGTACTTTTTCAATAGTGCTTTTAGTCGTTTATTTTGGCGCACTACGCTACTCGGTACAATGAGTTTATCTTCCAATGATGTTTAACCAGTTATAATTTTTTGTATAGTTATTAATCATTATAGTTCCACTTTTAACATTTTGCGTCAAGTAGATATTTATCTTAATTATGCTGCGAAAAATCGATAATTAGAAACAAAAAAGGCTTACTGTGAGTAAGCCTTTCATTTATAGTTTTAGCCTGACTGATTTTATTTAGCAGTCATAAAGTCGATTGCTGCGCTTATTTCATCATCAGAACAATCCATACATGTACCACGTGGCGGCATTGCATTGAAGCCGTTGATTGCATGATCTAATAAGGTATCTTTTCCTTTAGCAATACGAGGAGCCCAATCGTCAGCTGATTTAGGAGCGCCTAAAGCACCTGTACCATGACAAGCAAAACAGGCCGCTTGATATACTTGCTCGCCTGAACGAGGCCCTGTTGGTGCAGCAACCGCTACTTTTTCACCTTCAAGGTAAACAGCACCGATAGGCGCTAAACGTTTTTTAATTGCATCTTCAGTCATAGAGTTATCATATGGCTGTGCGTATGCGGTGGTTGCTAGCACAAGTAATGCTGCAGCTGATAGTTTTTTCATTTTGCCTTGCCCACTTCAATTTGAACGTGATCAATCACGATTTTAAATGACGGAATTTAAACCAATTATAACTCCACTAAGTCATTTATAAAATGCTCAGAGTCGATTTTATTTAGAAATACGACTAATGATTGTCTTAACTCAATAAAATTACATGGTTTAGCGCATAGTTAAATTATAAAACGGGATCATCACGCCTTTAATGCGATCAAAGCCCTTACGACTAACTCATAGCTAATACGTTACGCACTAACTTATCGATTCCTGCATCTGCATCCATAATAGACTGTGCCAACATATAGGCCGGTGTCGTAACGAGTTTATTGCTTTTATCAATAACAATATCATCCACTTTACACTCTACGTGTTCAGCGCCTAATGTGCTAAGAGCCTCGGCTGTGTCGCTATCATTACCAATAGTAAGCTGAGGTTTATGATAAATAAAAGGCAATAGAGCCGGTGCAATACACATGTAACCCGTGGCTTTTTTTGCATCCGCAAACGCTTTACAAGCGCTAAGTACTGCCTCGTTTACTTTAGCGTTAGTGCCATTAATAGCAAAGTCAGATAGATTTTTAGCTACCCCGAAGCCCCCAGGGACAATGAGTGCATCAAATTGTGTAACGTCTAATTCAGCGAGTGACTTTATATTGCCACGGGTGATGCGAGCTGATTCAACTAATACATTTCGCGGCTGTGCTATTTCTTCACCAGTGATGTGATTAATGGTGTGGTACTGCTCTATATCAGGTGCAAAGCACTGATACTGAGCATTATTTTTTTCAATGTGTAATAAAGTCAGTACCACCTCATTAATTTCACTACCATCAAACACACCACAACCTGCTAAAATTACAGCTATATTTTTCATATCATTTCGCTCCATTAAAGTCTCTTAAATAAAGTTTAACACGATGAATCAGCCGATTTAAAAATTTATTTGCTCGTTTTTTAGGCGCAAAGCACGTTGTTATGCGCTATATGCCATTTAGTGATTAGTAGCCATGAAAAAAATTATAAAGGATCGCTATGATCTTTGATCCATTATGCTAGAATGCTCATCCAGTTATTTAAATGGACGTAAATAATTAAGGTGGGTTATAAAATCAGTGACGGTATAAATGCTTTTTCCACATTAATAAAAAAATAATAAAAAAGAACCTCGAATTATCTTTTTTTAAACAAAACAATAAATTACAAATTAATCTAGGCATTTCAAGGTGCTTCGGATGAATTGCTTGTGGGTGTTATCTACATAGTTATCCACAACTTACTAAAAATGTAGCGCGATTACTCACATTAATTCACAGTCGTTTTATTTACTGCCTTATGGCATGCTTACACTCATATTACTTTTTTGTATTTAGGATCCAATTTTACCATGGCTCAGATCCCCGAAAACCCGCTTATTTTAGTTGATGGCTCTTCATATTTGTTTCGTGCTTATCATTCACCACCACATCTAACCAACTCTAAGGGTGAGGCCACCGGTGCCATTTATGGCGTGGTAAACATGCTTAAAAGTTTAATCAAACAATATGATCCCTCACATATGGTGGTGGTATTTGACGCCAAAGGTAAAACCTTCAGAAATGATATGTACAGTGAGTATAAAGCGAACCGTCCGCCAATGCCTGATGATCTGCGTACTCAAATAGCGCCGCTGCACAGTATTATCAAAGCAATGGGTTTTCCGTTAATTAGTATTGAGGGCGTGGAAGCCGATGACGTAATCGGTACTTTTGCACGGATTGCCTCTGAGCAACAACGTCATGTGCTGGTATCGACTGGTGATAAAGATATGGCGCAGTTGGTCAATGAGCATGTAACCTTGATTAATACCATGACCGACAGCATTTCAGATCCCGAAACTGTGGTTGAAAAGTTTGGTGTTGGACCTGAACTTATTATCGACTATTTAGCTTTAATGGGCGACAAAGTAGATAATATTCCTGGCGTTGAGGGTTGTGGACCTAAAACAGCGGTTAAATGGTTACAAAAGTACGGATCGCTTCAGGGCGTAATTGATAATGCTTCTGATATAAAAGGTAAAATAGGCGAGAAACTGGCAAAAGCGATTGATCATTTACCGTTAAGCTATGAGCTTGCCACTATTAAATGTGATGTTGAGGTTGAATCTGATCTTGATACTTTTAAATTACAAACACCGAATAAAGACGAATTAATTGCCTTATACGGTGAATGTGAGTTTCGTCGTTGGCTAGCTGAATTGCTAGACAACCCAAAAGATGCCGACACACATTTAGCAGTCCCAACGCAAGAGAATGAGCTGCCAAAAGTTGAAGATGCGCACTATGAAACTATTTTAACTGAGGCCCAATTTGAGACATTAATAGAACAGCTTAATGAAGCTGAGCTATTTGCTTTTGATACAGAAACAACCAGTTTAGAGTATATGAAAGCGCAATTGGTCGGTATGAGCTTTGCGGTTAAAGCAGGGGAAGCGGCTTATTTACCAATAGCACACGATTACCCCGGTGCGCCCGAGCAGTTAAGCCTTGAATTTGTGATGCAAAAGTTGGGGCCGATATTAGCAGACGAAAATAAAGCTAAAGTAGGTCAAAATCTAAAATACGATAAAAGCGTGCTTGCCAATGCAGGCTATGAATTAAATGGTATTAAGTTCGACACTATGTTGGAGTCTTATGTATTTAATAGCGTAGGCACCCGTCATGATATGGACTCGTTGGCGCTTAAATATTTAGGCCACAAAAATATTAGCTTTGAAGATATTGCAGGTAAAGGTAAAAAGCAGCTTACATTTAATCAAATAGAACTTGAAAAAGCAGCGCCTTATGCCGCTGAAGATGCCGATATTACTTTGCGTTTGCACCAAGTGTTATGGCCGAAACTTGAAGCGGATGAAAAACTAAAATCGGTGTTTGAAGATATAGAAATGCCACTAGTAAGTGTTATTTCTGATATTGAGCGCACCGGTGTTGCTATCGACAGCAACATGTTGGCCACGCATAGCCAACGTTTAGGTGAGCGATTACTTGAGCTTGAAAAAGAAGCGTTTGAAATCGCGGGCGAACCGTTTAACTTAAGCTCACCAAAGCAACTACAGGTGCTGTTATTTGAAAAGCTCGAATTGCCCGTTATCAAAAAAACACCTAAAGGCGCGCCCTCTACAGCAGAAGAAGTACTACAAGAGTTAGCGCATGATTACCCATTGCCTAAAGTGATTATTGAGCATCGTGGTTTATCTAAGCTCAAATCAACCTACACCGATAAGTTACCCTTGATAGTCAATGAACGCACGCAGCGAGTGCATACTTCTTATCACCAAGCGGTAACAGCAACAGGTCGATTAAGCTCAAGCGATCCTAATTTACAAAATATTCCTATTCGTTCAGAGGAAGGGCGTCGTATTCGTGAAGCGTTTATTGCCGCAGATGGGTATAAAATTGTGGCTGCCGATTACAGCCAAATAGAACTGCGTATTATGGCGCATCTCTCGCAAGATAAGGGATTACTAAGCGCATTTGCTAATGGCTTAGATGTTCACAGTGCCACGGCTGCTGAAGTATTTGGGGTTGAGCTTGAAGAGGTAACATCAGATATGCGCCGTAAAGCTAAAGCGGTAAACTTTGGCTTAATTTATGGCATGTCAGCATTTGGCTTAGCACGTCAACTTGATGTACCACGCCATGAAGCGCAGCATTATATTGATAAATATTTTGAGCGTTTTCCAGGTGTTTTAGAATACATGGAAACAACGCGTGAGAAAGCGGCCGAAAATGGCTATGTAGAAACAATTTTTGGCCGTCGCTTACATTTACCAGAAATAAATGCGCGCAATGGCGCTCGTCGCAAAGGCGCTGAGCGCGCAGCAATTAATGCACCGATGCAAGGCACTGCGGCTGATATTATTAAAAAAGCGATGTTAAGCGTGCATGCTTGGGTTAATCAGCAAGCACCTAATACAGTTAAGCTGCTCATGCAGGTACACGATGAATTGGTATTTGAGATTAAAACAGAATGTACTGAGCAATATACCAAACAGATTTGTGAGCTGATGTCACAAGCGGCGCAGTTAGATGTACCACTTATTGTTGAAGCTGACGAAGGTGATAACTGGGAACAAGCACACTAATTTAGCGCTACTGTACTGGTTTTAATATAGGCCAAATACAGAGTCAAAAAAGAGAATCATAAAGCGCCGCTAGGCGCTTTTTCTTTATCTTGCAGGTTAAAAAAAAGTTAAATTAAACAGCAGTTTGTATTAAATCGTTAGAGGTTCGTCAATTCGCTACGATTATCAATAATATGCTTGTATTTTTACACTTGCTTTTGGTAAAGTGCCGCCCGTCCTCATCCTGTAGGACATCCTGTTGATGATGCATCGTAAGATGCAACGTATTAATAGCTTCTCCCCAGTTTGCTATATCGGCCTATCATATATTTGATGGGCCGTTTTTTTATTGTCTTGCATCCAAGCGTTAAATTTATTCTCTAATTGCACTTAGCGTTTCAAGTGATACCATCAGTCTACTTAGCATTTTCGATTTACCACACAGTAACTAATGATTTTCAGCTGGGCTGATCAAAGTATTATTTTTACCGGTATAAGTCTTTTTATTTTAGGAGTGCATTATGTTTAAAACGTTAGCTATCGCAGGTTTATCTTTATCATGTTTACTAGTTTCAGGTGCTGCATCGGCAAACTGGCAACTATTGAACGATAAAAGCCAATTAAGTTTTGTATCAATTAAAAAAAATAGCATTGCTGAAGCAAGTCACTTTACTCAGTTAGCTGGGCAGCTGAGCGATCAGGGTCAATTTAGCGTAAACGTTGATTTAACCTCAGCCGAAACCTTTATCCCTATCCGTAACGAACGTTTAAGTAAGATATTGTTTGAGTCTGACACGTTTGCAAACGCAGTATTAACCGCTGACTTATCTGATAAGTTGTCACTTATTAAGCAACCAGGGCAGTACGTATTAAAAGGTATTAGCGCTGAGCTAGACTTTCATGGTCATAAAAAGCCACTTGCTGTTGATGTACTCGTAAGCAGTGCGGCCAATGGAGATTTAAGTGTGGCATCATTCACTCCTATCATTATCAACAGTGATGACTTTAAGATCACCGAAGGGGTAATGCAGTTACAAAAATTAGCCGGATTACCTTCAATTGCTACTGCCGTGCCAGTTACTTTTGCACTGACATTTAAAAAACAGTGATTTCACTTAACGAGCTTAGCAAGCAACTCAGCGAGCCAAGCAAACCTTTTGAACAATGGCAGCCCGCTCACTGCGGGCAGTTACCATTATTGATTGATGAGCAAGGTAAATGGTTTTACGCAGGTAGTGAAATTACCCGTCAATCAATGGTGAAACTTTTTGCCAGTGTATTATGCAACGAAGATGGGCAGTTTTACTTAAAAACACCCGTAGAAAAAATCGCGATTGAGGTGAAGGATGCGCCTTTTATTATTGTAAATTGGCATAGTGAAAAGACATCAGAGGGAAGTGTTATTTGTTGTATTGATAACTTAAACCGCACATGGCTATTAAGTCGTTCTGAGTCACTTTATATCAATGACTACAAAGGTGCGGCTGTGCCTTATATGCAGTTACCCTACGGCTGCTTTGCGCGAGTTGCGCGAAATGTGTTTTATCAGTGGGCTGAAATAGCCGAAACAGATGAGCTCGGCTATTTTATTACCTCCGCACAGCAGAAATTTTACTTACAGTAATTATTCGCTATCTGGCGCTACTAAATCAGCAGGTGGAACGGCCACGATTGGGCCTAAATACCACTCATCTAGCTTTTTAGCGACTTCTGGTAAGCCGGTGCCTTTAAGTGATGAAAATGCATGAACCGTAATATCGCCATCTAATTCACTTAACTCACGACGTACGCTAAGAACTTGTGATTTACGCGGACCTTGCTTTAGCTTATCGGCTTTAGTTAATAGTGCCAATACCGGAATTTCACTGCCTACAGCCCAATTAATTAAGTCGCGGTCTAAATCTTTTAATGGATGACGAATATCCATTAATACCACAATACCTTTTAAACTTTGACGTTTTTGCAGGTATTCGCCTAGCGATTTTTGCCATTTCTTTTTCATTTCAATCGGCACTTTTGCAAACCCATAGCCAGGTAGGTCAATTAGGCGCATATTATCTACATCGGCAAGTTCAAAGGTGTTGATCAGCTGAGTACGGCCGGGTGTTTTACTGGTTCGTGCTAACTTTTGATCGGTTAGGGCATTTAGCGCACTTGATTTACCTGCATTAGAGCGACCGGCAAACGCGACTTCAATTCCCGTATCAGCAGGTAATTTAGTGATGTCTGGCGCGCTTGTAACAAAAGACGCAGTGTTATACTTGATACGAGATTTGAGCACAGGCTCTCCTAAAACTTAAAAAAATAACATTGGGTAAACCAAATTCACCCGTGGCGCGTATTTTATACTATAAAGTAGCTATTAAAAAGTGTATTTGAGCATGTAAGATCATTGCTGACAGTACATTTTAACTGGCTTAGCGTTTAATTTTACTCAAAACCCTATAATTTATAGGTTTAATGTGTGTAGAAAACGTGCCAGAGAATTTAATATCGTGTAGAATATAAAAATCACAACATCCATATTGTAGATGATACAGGGTCGGAAACAGAGAATTCACCATGAAAAAAATAGCACTATCTTTAACTATATTGCTTGGTGCGTTGTCAGCAAGCAACGCAACAGCATTTGATGGCGATGTAAACGCAGGTAAAGAAAAATCAGCAACGTGTGCGGCTTGTCACGGCCCAGACGGTAATGCGCCGGTTAACATCTACCCAAAAATTGCAGGCCAACACGCAGATTACATATACAAGCAACTTACTGAATTTAAATTAGGTATGACTTCGGGCGGTAAAGAAGGTCGTATGAATCCAGTAATGAGCGGTATGGCAATGCCATTAAGTGATCAAGATATGAAAGACTTGGCTGCTTACTTTGCTTCTTTGAACATGTCTGAAGGTGCTACACCGAAAGATGTTCAAGAAACAGGCGCAATGTTATATAAAGCAGGTGATGCTGAGCGCGGTATCCCATCATGTGCGGCTTGTCATGGTCCACGTGGTAATGGCTCTTCACTTGCTAAATTCCCAAAGATTTCTTTCCAACATCCAGAATACATCAAGTCACAACTTGAACAGTTCAGAGATGGTGTTCGTAATAACGACCTAAATGGTGTTATGCAGGACATTGCAAAGAAACTAACAGATAAAGACATTGAAACACTCTCTAAATACCTTGGTGGTCTACACTAAAGTCGTATTTATTTAGATGTTGTTAACATAATATAATGTTAATTAGTGAAAAAGGCAGCTTTAGCTGCTTTTTTTGTGCCTGCCGTGACCGATAAAGCTCCTTCTCTTGTAAGACATTGACCATACTTTGGTGTAAGAAAAATCTCATTTTATTTTTATTTTTTAATGTAACTTATTGTAATTTATATTTTTTAGTGTTTTTTGTCATATGTAGTACAAGAAAAAAGATATAAATTAGTTGTAACAAAATTATTAACGAGTAAATTAACCCCTGTCGCAAAAACAATAACAAATAGGAAAACGTTATAAGGATAGTAGCGCGGCACGACTGAATAGCACATAGAGTGTGCTACCAAAGGAAATATCAAAAAAGTGTTAGGAAGACCGAAAATAATAAAATACTCATGGAAGTTTAATAATAAAAACAAAATGGAATGCTACACGGAAGATAAATAATAAAAATACGGATAGAAAATAATAATAAAAACAATAAAGACTAAAAAGTCGAAGGGAGAAGTGTCCATATAATGGCGCTCAGATTAGTAGGCGGTAGAGATGTTTTCTCTACCGCCTTTTTATTTGTCCTGTTACAATACCCCCCGTTTAAAAAAAGCACCTTAACTGTGCTTTGGCGCGCAAAACGCCCAAACTGAATTCTCCTGGCTAGGCCAGCACCGCGATGCCCATTGAGTTGCGCCTCGCTCAAAACCTCTTAAGTGAGACGATCAAGATATGAGTAGAAAGAAAAAGTCACGTAAAATTCCATCAAATGGTCCCGTTCGTTTAAGTCAAGATAAGCTTAAAGAAATGCGCGCATTGAAAGAGCAACGTGTTAAAAAAACTAAGGGCGCTAAGCCTGGTTCACGTAATGCACCGGATGCATTGAGTAATGACACTCAAAAAGCAGGTTCGGCTGCTAAAGATAAACGCGTTGGTAGTAAAAAAGCAGTGCCATTGGTTGCACCTGCTGCTGAACCAAAAATCGAAATGAAACGTAACCTTAAACCTGTAGCAGAGCTTAAAAAGGCTGTTGAACCAGAATTAACGCCTGAACAAGAGTTAGAAGCCCTTGAAAATGATGAGCGCTTACTTAAATTAGTTGAGCGTCATGAGCAAGGTGAAATGCTAACGGGTAAAGATGCAAAATACTTTAATAGCCGCATAGCGCGTCACCAAGTGCTTTGTAAATTATTAGGCATTGAAGATGAAGAAGAGTTTGAAGATGACTTCAGCGATGAAGACAGTAATTCAGACTTTGATCAATACCTATCAAACGATCTAGCGAATGAATGGCTAGATGACGACGAAGATAAGTAATAAGGACACGCAATGAGTACAGCAGTGATCTTAGCCTTAGTTGTAGGTGCTGCTATTATAGCGGGCTTGGCATTTTATGCGGGTCAGTTGCTCTATAAGCTAAATGTGCAAAAAAAGCTAATTAGCAAAAAACAGACAGAGCAACAGCAAAAGCTAAAACAGTCGCGTTTAAAGCGTAATGCGAAGTTAGCCGATAGTATTCATTTAATTGCACGTGCTATGAATGAAAAGCAATGTGATTACTCTGAGGGGTGCTTACGTATTTGGGTGCTTATGTCGCAATATAGTTTTGATACTGAGCGCGACCTAACGAGTGCATACCCGGGTATTTATAAAATGTACGACGTGGTAAAAGAAATGCCAACCCATGATTCGCGCAAAAAGTACGCTAAAAAAGAAATTTTTAAGCAAGACACGGCGCGCTGGCGCGCAGAAGAATCACTGAGTGATGAAATTGAAGCTGACTGTAAAAAAATTATTGTTGAGTTTAAAGCAGCCCAAGGCAGCGAAAACGTGGTTTTTAACTAGCGCTTAGATTTTACGGCATATATAAAAAAAGCAGACCTTGGTCTGCTTTTTTTTATGCGTGCTAGTTTTAAATTATATAACGCGTGAGAAGCGAGTGGCATTTATCTGTTTTTGTAAATGCGCATCAAAGCACATACAAATAATACGAATAAATAAATTCCCTTTTGGTGTTACGCTAATTAGGTTGTTTTCTATTGTTACCATTTCATCGGCAATTAATGGTGCGAGTGCCTCTAAAGCATCTTGAAAGTAGTCATTAAAGCTGATTTTATGTCTGTTAGCGAATACGCTCATATCAAGCTCAAACTGGCAAATAAGCTGCTTAATCGCATCGGCGCGAATAAGATCATCTTGGGTTAAATGCATGCCTTTATTAATGGCACTGCCTGCTTGCTCATCAACTGCTTGATAATAATGTTTTAACTCTTTTTTATTTTGTAATATCGCTGTGCCTATTTGTGAAATAGACGAGACACCTAAGCCCAATAAGTCGCACTCGCCATGAGTGGTGTAGCCTTGAAAATTACGATGCAGCTGATTCGTATTTTGTGCAATGGCTAGCTCATTATCAACTTTTGCAAAGTGATCCATACCTATAAATTGATAGCCCGCCTGCGTCATTTGCTCTAGGGTATTTTTAAACATGGTGAGCTTATTATGCGCACTGGGTAAATCGGCGTCTTTAATTTTACGTTGGGCGGCAAAACGTTCTGGTAAATGAGCGTAGTTAAATACTGAAACGCGGTCAGGGTTTAAGGCAATAAGTTGCTCAATCGTTTGTGTAAAGCTCTCAGGTGTTTGTAGTGGCAGGCCATAAATCATATCAGCATTAATTGATTTAAAGCCCAACTGTTTTGCTTGGGTAATTAATTGCTTTACCTCATCAACATGCTGAGGGCGATTAACAGCCAGCTGAACCTGATCATTAAAATCTTGAATACCAAATGACACACGATTAAACCCCAACTCGCTTAAATCAACCAGCATATTGTCAGCCAGTGAGCGAGGGTCGATTTCGATACCGCGCTCGCAGGTATCGCTAAAGTTAAAGTGTTGCTCTAGTAGCGTTACTAAGCGCGTCATTTGCGCTGCGGTTAAAAAAGTTGGTGTGCCGCCCCCCAAATGTAATTGCTCAACCCGATAATCTTGAAACAGCGGCGCTTGTGCTGCAATTTCTTTAGCTAAAAAGTCTAGGTAGGTATCGGCTTTAGATTGGTGGCGAGTAATGACTTTATTACAGCCACAGTAATAACAAAGCTGACTACAAAAAGGAATATGAATATATAAAGACAACGAACGGGTTTGCGATGATTCAATAGCGCTAATCAAATCTTGTTGCTGATAACCATCAGCTAACGAAAGCGCGGTCGGGTAAGACGTATAACGCGGGCCCGATACATTGTATTTGTTTATTAAAGTTTGATCCCATTGAGGAAGTTTAATCATCACGCGCACCTTATCTTTTAAGTTGCTGCGTATTGTAAAAAAGCAAAGAGGAGGAGGTTTTGATCTACAACAAAAAAAGGTGCCGCAGCACCTTTTTAATATATAACGCGGCTGCGTTACATTATGGCGTCTTTTAAGTACTGAAATAACTCTTTGTAGCTTCTCGCTGGTTTTTCGGCTTTTACTTCTTTGGCAGCATTACGCACCATTTGGCGCATTTTTTGGCGCTCAAGAGCTGGATATTGTTCAATTGTTTCGTTGATTAAGTCATCGCCTTGTTCAATTAAATCACTGCGCAGTTGCTCAATTTTTTTGATCATAACCTCAGCTTGGTTATTTTTATTAAGCATGACATCAATGATCGCTTTAATTTCTTCAATATTTTCTACTGTACGAAGGGTTTTTGCGATGTAATTTAAATGTCGGCGGTAAGCATCACTTTTATTACTTATTTTATCAGCAACCACCATTGCTTCTTTTAAGTCATCATTGAGCGGCAGGCGTTCACGCTGCTTTTTACCCATTTTGGCAATTTCAGATCCTAACTGATGAAACTCTTGCGCTTCGCGCTTAAGTTCACTTTTTGATACATATATAATTTCTTCTTCAATTTCAGCAGGCTTGCCTTTTTTCTTCGCCATGGGGTGCTCTTAAATAAAAATAACTTCATCTATTATACGCGATTCTTTTAGTGATTAATATTAGCTGATGTGGTGCAGTGAGTGTGTTAGCATTTAAATATAAAAAATGTGTGCAATATGGCCTTCAGGGCTCAGGACAGAATTTATGAAAAGCCAACACCAAGATCCAATTTATTCGCAAATCTCTCAAGTAAAAGACGCTGTATCAGAAGTACTTGAACATGCTAAAAAACTAGGTGCTACCGCTGCAGAAGCTGCTATGTCTAGCACTTCGGGGCTGTCGGTAAGTACGCGCATGGGGGAGGTAGAAACCATTGAGTTTAATCAAGACGGTGGTTTAGGTATTAGCGTGTATGTTGGCAATAACAAAGGCTCGGCATCAACGGCTGATTTAAATCCTAAAACATTACGTGCTGTGGTCGAAAAAGCCATCGATATTGCTAAATTCACTTCAGACGATCCATGTAATGGCATTGCTGATAAAGAACTGCTTGAGTTTGCCCCTAAAGATCTAGACTTGTTTCATCCTTGGGATGTAAGCCCAGAGCAAGGGATTGATTTATGTCATGCCGCAGAGCAAGCCGCATTAAACGCCGATGAGCGAATTGTGAATTCAGATGGCGCTAGCTTTTCATCGCATCAAGGTTTGCGAGTATATGGTAACAGCCATGGTTTAATTGCCGGCTTTCCACGTACTCGCCACAGCATAAGCACTATGGTGATAGGTAAAGAGGGCGAGCATATGCAGCGCGACTCAGCCTACACGATTTCTCGCGATCAAGCGGGGTTAAAAGATGCTGCAAGTGTTGGACTTGAAGCTGCAGCAGAAACCCTAGCAAAACTAAACAGCCAAAAACTAGGCACCATGAAAGTGCCGGTTATTTTTAGAGCCGATATTGCTAATTCATTGTTTGGCCATTTGGTATCAGCAATTGGTGGTGGCGCACTGTATCGTAAATCCAGCTTTTTATTGGATAGCTTAGGCACGCAGGTATTTAGCAAAACCGTTAATATTTCAGAGCGTCCGCACTTACTTAAAGGCTTAGCATCATCGCCATTTGATAGCGAAGGGGTTAAAACTCTCGACAGAGAAATAATTCACGGTGGCGAGTTACAAACGTATTTATTAGCAAGCTATGCTGCACGTAAAATGAATATGACCCCAACAGGGCACGCTGGCGGTATTCATAATTGGTTAGTAGAACAGACGCATCAAGATTTAACTGCATTATTAAAAACCATGGGTACGGGCTTATTAGTTACAGAATTGATGGGGCAGGGCGTGAATACCGTAACCGGTGACTACTCTCGCGGTGCGGCTGGTTTTTGGGTTGAAAATGGGGAAATACAATACCCAGTAAGCGAAATTACGATTGCTGGTAATTTAAAAGATATGTTCAAAGGTATTTCCGCTATAGGTGGCGATATAGAGCGTCGCGGCGGGATTCAGACTGGTTCAGTACTGATTGAACAAATGCAAGTAGCAGGTGCTTAATACCCATCCGCAATAATATTTATTTCAGTGAATTGGTATAAACCCACTTTGCTTGCTTAAATTAAGCTTAATTTAAGCAAGCTTTCTTTTGATGTTTCTAAGGTGTGATATGGCTAAAGATAGATATGCGCCAAAACCGTTAACCGATATTATGGCTGGGCTGAACAACCGCTTAGCAGCCTATGCGGGAAAAAGCCAAGCACTGGATACACAGCAACAATTGTTGCGCGATTTCTTAGGCCCTAAGTTAGGTGAAAAGTGCCGAGTAAGTAATTACCGTGACGGCACCTTAATGATAGAAGCCGTTTCTGCACCTATTGCCCTTAGGCTTAATTATTTAAAAATGGACATGCAATCGCATTTTAGAGCCGCGGGTATGGCCGAGCTTGGGCAAATAAAAATTACTGCCAATCCACAGGCAACTCAACGGTTAAGCACTCGACTTAAAGTGGCTGATGGCAAACCAACGAACTCCCTTAAAATGAGTGAACAAACGGCTGATTATTTAAATGCGATCGCCGATTCTGCTCCACCGTCATTAAAAGAAAAGCTTCAACGCTTAGCTTTACATGGTAAAAATAAACCTTAATTAAATACCATTTAACACCTTGCTCGGTTTGTTTTGCTGGCTTTAAAATACTTTGTTACATATTCGATTTTATTGTTATTTAAATCAGGTTTATGATGCCTAGTTAGTACTTCCTAAATTAGGTTGTAGCTGATGCGTATTTCATTAAGCAGATAATAGACTGCATCCTATTGTTGTTTTTTTGAGTTATCAAATCTTAATGAAATGCGTATTTATTCTAATTAATATACGGAATTCTTATGAAAAAAATAACAATGACTGCCGCCAGTATTGCATTGGCGTTAGGTTTGGTTGGTTGCGGCGAAAAGCCACAAGAAATGCAAGCAGAAGCAACAACAGTAACCGCACCGGTAGCAACCCCTGGTGCCTTAGGTGTTGATTTACAAAATATCGATAAAAGTGTTCGTGCACAGGATGATTTTTACTACCACGTAAACGGTAAATGGTTAGAAAAAACTGAAATCCCTGGCGATAAGTCAAACTATGGGTCGTTCTCACAGTTATATGATGAATCGCAAAAAGCAATGAAAACAGTACTAGAAAATGCCAGTACCAATAGCAGCGCAAAGCCAGGTTCAGATGAATATAAGATCGGCGCATTTTATACTAGCTACATGGCTGAAAATGCTCGTGAAGAGTTAGGGATGTTACCACTTGAGCCAGCTATTAAAAGCATTGATACAGTAAAAGATAAAGCCGCGTTGGTCACACTGATGGCACAGCTACAAGTTAAAGGCGGAGATCTTCCTTTTGGCTGGTATGTTAATAATGACGCTAAAAACTCAAGTGAAAATGCGCTTTATGCCTATCAAGCGGGACTTGGTTTACCTGACCGTGATTATTATTTAAAAGATGATGAAAAATTCACAAAAATTCGCGCGGCATATCAAACCTATATTACCGATATTTTAGCTAAAGCTGGCGTTAATAATGCCGCTGATGCAGCCAAAGCGATACTTGCCCTTGAAACGACACTTGCTGATGCACAGTGGAGTCGGGTACAAAGTCGTGATGCAACAAAATCATATAATAAAATGTCAGTAGCTGAAGCTAACACGTTAATGGGAGATTTTGATTTAAGTGCTTACTTTGAAGCCGTTGGTGTTGATGCCCAAGAGTTGATTGTGCGCCAACCAAGTTACTTTGAAAAATTTGCAGACATTTTCAAAAATACAGACTTATCGGTTTGGCAAAACTACTTAAAATTCCATTTCGTTAGTAATTACGCGCAGTTGCTAAATAAAGACTTAGTGGATTTGAAATTTAATTTTTACAGCACCACATTGCGCGGTGTTGAAGAGCAAGCGCCACTTTGGAAGCAAGCCGTTGATGCATCAAACAGTGTACTGGGTGAAATTTTAGGTAAAGTCTACGTTAAAGAGAACTTCCCGCCAGAAGCGAAAGCGCGCATGGAAGAATTAGTTGATAACGTGATTAAAGGCTATTCAGTGGCAATTGAAAACCTTGAGTGGATGAGCCCTGAAACAAAAGTTGCGGCGCAAGAAAAGCTGGATAAGTTTACGCCTAAAATTGGTTACCCAGATAAATGGAAAGATTATTCAGATTTAGTAATTAATCCTGATGAACTAGTAGGTAACTATATTCGCTACAGTGAGTGGGCTTATGCAGATATGATTGCTAAATTAGGTAAGCCAGTTGATCGCTCTGAGTGGCATATGACGCCACAAACAGTGAATGCTTACTACAACCCAGTGAATAACGAAATAGTATTCCCTGCGGCGATTTTGCAGCCTCCATTCTTTAATTTAGAAGCAGATGATGCGGTTAACTATGGTGCTATTGGTGCGGTTATTGGCCATGAGTTAGGCCATGGCTTTGATGACCAAGGTGCAAAATACGACGGTGATGGCAATTTACGTAATTGGTGGAGCGAGTCAGACCTTAAGCAGTTTGAACAGCGAAGTGCTGCCTTAGTTGCGCAGTATAATCAATATAAACCGTTTGAAGATGCCAGCGTTAATGGTGAGCTGACACTGGGTGAAAACATTGGTGATTTAGGCGGCTTAACCGTCGCTTATAAAGCGTATCAATTATCGCTGGGTGATTCTAAAGCGCCCATTATTGAAGGCTATACGGGCGACCAACGCTTCTTTATGGGCTGGTCGCAAATTTGGCGTCGTAAATACCGTGATGAAGCATTGCGCAATCGTTTAATGACCGATTCACATTCACCGAGTCATTATCGCGTGATTGGTATTTTGTCGAACATGCCGGAATTTTACCAAGCGTTTGATGTTAAAGAGGGCGATAAAATGTATATCAAGCCTGAAGATCGCGTAAAAATTTGGTAATTTAAGCTGAAATTAGCTTAAGCGGTTAGCCCCACTAATCGCAAAATAAAAAGCCAGTGAGCATGATGCCCACTGGCTTTTTAGTTACTTTTATACCTGATGATAAAACTAGCTATATTTCGTTTTTATGGCGCTGATAATCTCGACATTGGCTGCAGGAAAATCATAGTTATCAAGTTCGTCTATACTTACCCATTCGCTTGGTTGCCCTTCTGCGCCATGAGCTTGACCATTAAAGTTACTGACCACGTGTACATTAAGTCGTACGCATTTATCGCCATAGTCGTGCTCTATAGTGACAAGTTCGCTTGAGCTATGAATAGTCAGTCCTACTTCTTCAAATAATTCACGCTTCAGTGCTTGAAAAACACTTTCTCCGGCTTCAACTTTTCCGCCTGGAAATTCCCATAAGCCACCTTGGTGCTGTTCATCTGCACGTTTACAAATAAACACATTGTTATTTTTTTTAATTACACCCACAGCAACATTGATGATTACTTTAGTCATTACCTCTCCCTTAAATAGCATAAAAAAAGCGACGCAAGCGTCGCTTTTTATCTAACGTAACAAAGTGGTGTTATTTTAATTTACCACAACATTGTTTGTATTTTTGACCTGAACCACATGGACATGGATCGTTACGACCCACTTTTGGCTCGCTACGCGCCATAACCTGAGCGCTTTGTGGTGCTTCACCACCTACATGCTCTGCTTCTTCATGTTGATATTCGCGAGGGGCATTTTCACTTTTACGGTGTTGCTCTTCTACTTTTTCAACATCTTCTTCGGCGCGAACTTGCACTTTACTTAAAATACCGACGACATCGACTTTTAAGTTTTCTAGCATTTCAGAGAACAATTCAAACGACTCACGTTTGTACTCTTGCTTAGGATTCTTTTGTGCATAACCACGTAAGTGAATACCTTGGCGTAAGTGATCCATTGCAGCAAGATGGTCTTTCCAATGTTGGTCAAGACTTTGAAGCATAATGGCTTTTTCAAACTGGCGCAGTACAGAATCGCCGACCATTTCTTCTTTTTGCTTGTAAGCTTGTTCAACCGCTTCTTCAATACGCTCACGCAGTTTTTCTTCGTACAGTTTATTGTCATCAGCTAACCACTGCGAAAGTGGTAACTCAATCAAGAAGTCTTGTTTTAAGCGTTCTTCAAGCCCTGGGATATCCCACATTTCAGCCAAGCTTTG